>CAZDAF010000004.1:0-30230 GCA_964503115.1 uncultured bacterium | reverse complement strand
AATGGGTGATCTAAAAAAATTAAGAACGGGAATAGTATACATTGTTTTAACTAACGACGACGGACCAATAAATAAAAAGCCCGCCAGACTGCAAAGAAACAGGGCGGTTAAAACAGTCTTTCGCTTGATAATTGAAAACGCCATCCCGCACACCATAGTTATCAACAAGGGGTTTTGAAGATATGAAGGTACTTTCACCAGTTGCTTAAAGCCTGAAGAATACAATGAATATGTTATGCCTTCACGACGTAAGCTTTGGGAAGTGAATTCCGAGGTCGGCAATAAAATTACTTCGCCAATTAGAAACACTAATCCCAAAATCATGCCCAAAACAAAAAGTCGCCAATAAGCCGTTTTGGGCAGGCGTAGCGTCAGGCACATACAAACAGCTCCCAGCATTCCCCAAATAACGAAGTATGCGAACTCCTCTATTCCACCGCCGAAAATGATTAATGGTGAAAGACCTATTACACCTAGGAGTTGAATAAAAGAACCACACTCGATGAAGCGTATTGCGCACAAAATTATGAACGGGATCCAAGCGATGGATTGACGGGTCGGTAAGGCGTGAAGCGGGGATAATTTGTTAAGGATTTCGAAGCAAAACACAAAATTAAGCGCTACAAAGCAAGAAACCCAAGAATTTATTCCAAGGGCTCTCAATAGCAAAAAGATACCCATTGCACATATCACCAGATGAATGAATAAATGAGGCATGACGGCCACAGTATATTTTGCGTGTGATAGCATAAAGCCATTTATCGGGTAGAGCGGCATTATATATGGATATCCGATCATACTGAATCCACAAAACATGTGTGGAGACCAAAGAGGGAAATGGCCGCTCCCGTAAGCCATTTCCTTAAAGGTTTGACTCGGATACCAAGCCCGGACGGTATCGCCACCCGCGTTTGCGGGTGTTGTATTGGTCAATATATTTACAAAAAATGGGATAAAGCAGATAAGAATAAGGAGTAATGGAGGGACAAATGTTTTGTACTTTTGTGACTTTGATCCCGTCAAAGACATTGCTCCCACTCCTTGTTTAGATCCTAATATGGTATCTCCAGTGACGTAAATTTACAAAACCGACCGATCTTTTTCTTATTCGCTTCGAAATGTGAGTACCGCTTTATCCAGCAACGAAAAGATTCCCGTTACAGATAGAAACGCCAATACGACGTTTTTCAGATCGATCATGTTTTTTATGCGCTTTGTACGCAGCCAGAGATAGGAAGGTCGCAGGAAGTATCGCAAGCGAGCTCGTTTTTGCGCAATTTTGAGGTATTCATGGCTGACCCCTTCTATCTCAAGTATGGGTGTCGAGAAATCGTAACTTTCCCAATCGAAAATTTTTATACGCCCTTCACGGACTCCCTGCTCGAACATCTCGGTTCCGGGATACGGCGCAACGATGTTGAACATGGTCATATGTGCGCCGCATTCGATGGTGTGTCGTATATTTCGCTCGATGCTTTCGGCGGTTTCGGCCGGATTACCCATCATATAAGCCACCCGCGTTTCAATGCCCGACTCAATGGTGTAAGCGATAGTTTTTTCCGCCACCTCGACGCCAAGTTTTTTGTTTATCGCTTCGAGCACAACGGGGTCTATAGTTTCGAGGCCGTACGTGATAGCGTGGCAACCGGCGCGCTTCATCAGTTTGAGCAGCCCGAGATTCATGCCTTCCGCCCTTGCCAGACACGACCACTCGATGCCTAACCCGGTTTCGAGCATTGCATTGCATAACCGCTCGACACGGTGAGGGTTGGTGTTGAAGGTATCGTCGTAGAAATATACCTCACGCACGCCGTGGCGACCGACCAGAATCCGCAGTTCGTCCATAATGTGGGGTACACTGCGGAAACGCACCCCGCGGCCGAAGATATGATAACAATATGTGCATGCGTTCGGACAGCCTCGACTGGTGAGCGTATGTACCGCTGGAAGGTGATGGTAACCTCCGACGGCCGGCCGGTATCTTTTTACCGAAAGCAGATGCCAGGCAGGGTGGGGCAACTCGTCCAAGTTGCGGATGAGAGGTCGGGGTGGGTTGGCGTGTATACGGCCGTCAACGCGCCTCACAACACCCTTCACATCGGCAGGGTCGGCGCCGGAGGCAAGCTCAACGAACGTTCTTTCGCCTTCGCCCACCACCAGCAAATCCACCGCCTGCTCCGCGAGCGCTTCATCGGGCATCACCGTCGGATGTACCCCGCCCATGACCAGTATGGCTTCGGGGAAAAGCGCTTTCAACGCCTTCGATGCTTCAGCGGCGCTTCTGAACATGGCGCTGGTGGCGGTCACGCCCACAAGGTCGTAACGTTTCCCTTCGAGATGGCGGGAATAATGGCGCGGCGCCAGCCCCAAGGCGTGCGCGTCGAGTATATCAACCGGTATGCCGGCTTGCTCGAGGCATGCGGCGATATGGCCCAAACCCAACGGCGGCAGAACCCCCGAAATGTACCTCCATATGTTCCCCACGTTGCGCCGGAAGGCAGGATTGACAAGAAGCACCTTCATACAAATTTCACCCTCCAGTGCGCGAGGAACTGTTCCCAGAAATCGAGCTTCCTGGGAAGACGCCGGAGCAGCCGGACCATCCTGGCGGGATCGAGATAGAAGCGCCGGTAAGCCCGGTGCAGCATGCGCCCAAGTTCGTCGTCCGATGCGGCGGTGAGGTTCACACCGACATCGCTGAAGCAACCTTCGTCGCCGACAACGTCGGGAGGGCACCGACCGTTGGATATTGCCATTTCATAAAGGGCGGTGTTGGGATAGGGGTTTACGAAAAAGAAACCGGCCATCATAAGCCGCGACGAGCACGCGAACTCGACCGTCTCGATCATTTCTGCAAGGGTCTCGGTGGGAAACCCGATCATGAAAAAACCGTGGGTGATGAAACCCCTTCGATCTGCGCGGTCTATCGCGTTTTTGGTAAGGCCAAGATCGAGATTTTTTTGCATGAGTGCCTGAATGCGTTTGGCGCCGCTTTCGATTCCAAAGTTCATTTTGTAGACTCCGGCGCGGTGCATCAGTTGCAGTAAATCCTCCGGCAGCCGATCGACGCGAATACCGTTCGGGAAAGCTATTTTTATATCCCATCCCATGTCGACAATGCCTTGCATTATCTCTTGCGCGCGGTCTATGTTCAGGTTGAAGCAGTCGTCGATGATATGAAACTCCCTTATGCCGTAGCGGTTGTAAAGGATGCTAATTTCCTCGAGTACGTTCGATGTACTGCGCGCCCTGAAGCGTTTTCCGAAGATGTTATGGCAGTAAATGCACCTGTATGGGCAGGCGCGTGATGTGAATATGGTGGTGTATTTGGGGTGGGCGCGGATGTTGTTTTGCGTGAGGACGCGGTAGGGGAAGAACTTATCTATGCCCGCCAAGTTCCATGCCGGCAATGGTAACGAGTCGAGGTCAACTATCGGTTCGCGCATGGCGGTCTGAACGAGATCGCCGACCCCATCGCGCAGTATGAGGCCCGGCACTTCGTCCAGCGGGCGGCGTTTTTCAAGTGCCTCGACAAGCTCGAGGAAAGTAGCCTCTCCCTCTCCCGGTACAGCGATGTCCACGTTCGGATCGGCGAGAACGCGCTCGGGGGTTGCAGCGGCGTACGGCCCGCCCGCCACCACCGTCGCGTCGGGAAGCTCCCTTTTTACGTGTCCGGCAATCTCGTGAAGCACCGGCGCGTGTATGCTCATGGCGCTTATACCCACCACATCCGGTCCGAAAGATCGCGCCGTCCGACCCACGTCGGCGGGGCCGAAACGATCCACCGTGCAGTCTATTATGCGAACCTCGTCGGTGGACCTAGCCCTGAGCAGGTAGCTGGCCATGTACATCAAGCCCAGCGGCGGCGCACTCTGAGGTACTATGTTCAAACCGCCGGGTAGATCGGGGCGGACAAAAAGTGTTTTCACCTATCGGACTCCTTGCTTGTGGAGGCGGCGAAAACCACCGCGTGACCGCCCGGTATACCGAACGACTCGATAAAAAAACGCAGAGCGCTGAAAGAAACAAACATGAATCTCGCCCACCCGGCGGGGTTGGTTTGCAGGAATTCCGGTATCATAAGCGTTTGGTTTTCTTCGATGACTTCGAGCCCAGCGCGTCCAAATATCCATCGAACGCACGAAGGGTTAAACTCGAATAGATGATACGGCGGCATTCGAGGACCCGTATCGCTGAGTTTCAGGATTTGCAATAACGCTCCGCTGCGATGACCTAACCCCGTGAACCCGGCCGCTTTTCTGAGCCACCGGTAGTAAAAGGAGTTTACGTAAGTGGGTACTTTCGCCGCCGCCACCCCGCCCGAGTCGCGAGGTTTGAGCACTCGCTTTACCTCTTTCAAAAATCCTACCGGATCCGTCAAGTGTTCGATCAGGTCTCCAAAGAATACCGCGTCGAAACTCGACGAAGCGAAACCCTGTTCGGCCAGGGTGCCATGGCGAACGTCCAGGCCGAACCTATCCCGGGCGGTCTTGACGGCCCATTGGGAGATGTCCACACCGACGGCGTTCCAGCCCTGGGCGCGAGCTTCTTTAAGAAAAGCCCCGGCGGCGCAACCGACCTCGAGTAGATTGCGGCCCGCGGTCAGCCGGGCGATGCGGCTTAAAATGCGGCGGTATTCGCTTTCCCGAACAACTTCGCTGGCCAGATAATCTCCCTCGACTATCCCGAAGGAATAGTCGCGCTGGAAGTAAGCATCGTCGTAAAGTTCCGATACCCTTTGCTGGTCGGGGAACGGATCGACGAAAACCACCCCGCAACCGGTGCATTTCACCAGGTCGAAATCCACCCCATCAAGGGTATACATCCTTTCAGCGTAAAGGCGGACGGGCGATTCACAAAGCCTGCATTTCACTTCGAGCGTATCTCCTCGAGGTACTCATCGTGTTCGTAAACCGCCGTCACATCGTGCCGGGCGCCCATGACGTTCTCGGCGGCCCGGATCCCGGTTTCGATGCAATGATCCATATTGTTGTACATGAAAGTTCCGTAACGACCTATGAGTATAAGGTTGGAAAACCGGGACAGGTACTCCTTGATAATGCGCAAGGGGGTCTCGTAACCGATGATGTACATGGGGTATGCTTTACGGCATCGGACTATCGACGAGCCCAACACACTCCGCTCGGCTCCGGGCGCCAGGCCGAGCTTGACGAAATCTTCGAGCGTCATATGCACAAGCGCTTCGTCATCGAGGTTCCACAGCCAATCACCTTCGTTACACCAGAATTCGAAAGCCAGGCTGGTTTTGCCCGGCGGGCTCATCTTTTCGCTCCAGTTGGTGGGTTCGTGGATTCTTCCAAAGGAAATATGAGTTTCCGGAACATATATCCAAGTGTCTTTTGTGACCGGTGGGCGGTCGAAACGGACGTTTACCACGATAAGATCGCGGAAGGCCAGATGGTGAGTGGCCTCGATAACTTCCGGCGGAGCGGGCGGATCGAACGAACGCACAAGCTCGGTTATCGGTATCGAGCTAAGTACGTCCGTGGCCTCGAAACGGTCGAGTGACCCGTCAGAAGTTTGTATGCCCACCTCGGTTATCAAATCGCCGTCGTGATAAACTTTATCTGCTCGATGACGCACCAGTACTTTTCCGTTTCGCTCGATTTCATCGCGCAGCCTGTCGGTGATACGGCCAATACCCAGAGCGGGATAGAGAAACTTGTCGATCAGGGTCACGGGTTTCTTGTTGCGGTCCAAACCCAGGGCGCTTTTAATGCTTTGCGTCAGGCTCAGTCCTTTTATCCGCTGTGAAACCCATTCGGCGCTGACCTTGTCGCAAGGCACTCCCCATATCTTTTCGTTGTACGGTTCGAAGAATTGCTCGAATAACGCCCTGCCGTAATCGTGCACGATGGCGTCCTCGAGTGTTTTTTTTGTTCTCGCGGGTTTCAGTCTTTCCCAAAGGAAGCTTACCATGATGAGAAACGCACGCGACGGTCCGAACCCGAAGAAAGCGTTCATCATTGTGGGCGGGTAATTGAAGTACTTCCCACGAAGAAATATTTTACTCGAACGGTCAACCATTATCAGCTCGTCGCTAAGCAGATCGTACAGAAATTCGTTGAGCTGATTTTTTTTCGTGAAAAAGCGATGCCCGCCGAGGTCGAAACGGAAGCCGTCGGTCTCGTAAGTACGGGAAAGGCCGCCTACGTCATCCGCCATCTCGAAGACTGTGACGTCTGCGCCCGTGTCGGTGAGCACTTTTCCCGCCGACAGGCCCGCCGGACCGCCGCCGAGTATGCTTATGCGCTTTGAACTCAAATCGACCATTAATGATTATTGTCCCTGTAAAAAAGCGACTTCCGTTTTCTCTAAAGATACCGGCGTGAGTAGAAGATTTCAAGCCGATGGCTCATCTGAGGGGGTGTTAATCGATCTTATATCCTGCGGAACTTTTTTCCGCCCGCCCAAATTGCGCTTAAAATACCTTTTTATGGTGTCAAAGACGTATCCCGGTCGTTTGAACATCACGTCGAGCAACACCTTTCGGAATATTTTCTCGGGATGCCGCCAAAAGCTTCGAAGCGAATAGAGCATAAACTCGCGGTTGGCGAGTGATTCCACTTCTTCTCCCCTCCAATCAGGGGTGTCGAACCACATATTGGTAAAGCTCATTTGCTCGAAATCGAAATCGGGCCTGAGCCAACCTCGCTCCTTTACAATATCGTGCAATGGCGTGCCGGGAAGAGGGTTGGCCACGAAGAAATATGCCATGTCCGTATCGGCCATTTTGGCGAAACGGAAGGTGCCTTTTATTTGGTCGATTGTTTCGCCGGGGAATCCCACTATGTAGAACGCTAAAGTGCGTATGCCTATTTTGCGAATATGATGCGCCAGATGGAGACCCCTGTCCAGTTTCATCGGTTTGTGCACGATGTTGTTAAGAACTTCCTGCACTCCGCTTTCGAAGGCCAGGACAACCTCGTAGCATCCTGCCCGGGCCATGAGGTCTATTGTTTCCTCGTCCAGTGTCCACAACGCCACGCCGTTCGGGAAGTTGAACCGCAAGTCCAGACCCCGGTCTATCATTCCCTGGAAAATAGCCCGTGCTCTCCCGGCGTCAGCGGTCATGTTGTCGTCTTCGAACTGTATTTCCCTGATGCCCCATGTCTCGACCAGTTCCTGGATTTCATCGAGCACATTTTCGGGACTGCGGTGCCTCCAACGATTCCCCCAGAAGCGTGTCGAGGAACAGAAACAGCACCGGCAATGACATCCTCGGGAAGTGATGACATTTGCTAGGCGGCGATGTCGAAATGCCAATGAATGAGGAATTTGAAGGCGCGGATACAATTCCATCGGGAGCAAGCCACGAGCGGGGAAGGGCAGCTTATCGAGATCGGGGATGAAGCGCGTTTTCGGTTGAATGTGTATATCCCCGTCCGCATTGCGCCACGCCAGCCCGTTCACTTCATCAATATTTCCCTCCTCGAGGGCGTCAATAAGCTCCCGCATGGTCTCTTCGCCTTCGCCTAACCCGATGAAGTCCAGTTTGCTGGTTCGGAGGCATTCTTCGGGCAGGAACGCCGGGTGAGTGCCGCCCGCGCCGACGATTATATCGGGATCGAGTTCCTTAATCCGCCGGGCTATTTCCCTGACCACCGGGAAAATGGCGCTGAAAAGGCATGTTATGCCCACCATGTCGGGTTTGAACTTCGCCACCCTGTCGATTATCTCATCGTAACTCAGTCCATACAGGATGAAGCCTTCCTCGATAACTTCTTCATTTTGTGCGCCCTCTATGCTTGCGTCGATGATCTCGACGTCGCAGCGATCCTTTACCGCGGCGGCAAGGTATGCGACTCCCAACGGGGGCATACATATCTTGATGGTCTCCGCGCGTGCCCTCGTCGGCGGAAATATGAACATAACGCGCCTTATTTTTCTGCCCGGTTTCATAAATCTAAATTATACCAGCTTTGTACCCGGGATTCCATTAACGAAACGCCGATTGTAAAAACTCGAAACCTACTTCAGCCAGGCCGACGGGATTGAAAAAGATGGTCGTGGAGAGAAAACATTGATGCGGGCATCTGCATCGCTGGGCAAGTATACGCTCCCTGAATTCCCGCGCTGCTTGTGACGTCCACAATTTCACGATGTCATAATCCGCATCGCGAAGGTTGCCGAACGTATCGGGCAAAAGCTCGCAGGCTCTGACTTCTCCCTCGGGCATGAGAACTCCCACGAGCCTGCCGGCGGCGCAGGGGTAATAGCGACCCTTTTCCTCGTAAGCACCCGCTGTGACTCTTCTCAATACAGCGTCTTTGGCGTTAACCAGTCGAGTGAAACCGCCGTATCCGCGCCAAACACCTTTTCGCAAATCGTCATCCAGCCTCCGGTTTATGCTGCGGTATATCTCGACGTCCGGGCCGGCTGCTTTCTCCGGGTTGCGCACTTCGCCCCTCAGCAGGATGACGTTGACCACGTCCGGCTTGAGTTCATCGCGCAAGTAGTCGTACGTTTCCTCGACTGTCTCCTGGTTGAGACTCGATAAGGTTATGTCCACGAGTACGGTCAACTTGTTCTTTCGAGATCGCGGCAATGATTGCTTCAACTCGTTTAATGCGCGCACCGTCGCGGTGCTGCGGTCGAAAAAGCCGTCGACGCCGCGAATGCGGTCGTTTTCCTCGCCGATTCCTTCAATGGATATACCGAAGATAAAATTGCTTTGCGGACAATCCTCGATCAGAGCCTGGGCGCTGCGCAATGTGCGGTCGGGGAAATACCCGCTGGTCGCAATAGCTATGTTGAATGGCGGCCGGACTTCGTAATATGCGCGGACAACGTCATCGAAATCCTCGCGCAGGTACGGTTCACCACCGGTAAGCAGAAGTTGCAGCAACGGTCCCATACCGGAAGCTATGCGGCCGATTTCCGATGGAGAGAGCGGATTTTCGGGCCGGTTAATCTCGCGCCAATAAAAACAATGCAGGCATTTGCCTGTGCACTTAGAAGTAACGAAGTGGATCAAATATATCGGCGCCTTTTTGGGGCCGGGGAGGTAGTATTTAAGATACCGGATCATTTCCTATCCCTGATATATTGAAGATATCCGAACGGCGCGCCGCAGGCGATGGCAATGAAAGATGCAAGGTGCAGCACCGCCGCTTTGACGGTGAACGCAATTCCTTCCTGATTCTTCAAATACCTTAGATACGGTAAGTTTACGATATAGAAAATTGCGGGGGGTAGCAACGCGGCGGTGAGGGAAACGATACCGACCACCCATGCTATCGCCCCCAAGACGGAAAACGCGGCAAGTGCCACCGAAGCGCCGTTGGTCAAACTCGCGAAGCCGTGCTTCTGATCCAACCGGCGGTTTTCTTCGATAAAAAGCTGGACTCCCAAGGCGCTTTTGCGGAAATCGTTATGTAGAATTCTCGACAAGCTGAATCGTACGAGGTGGTCGCCGACGATTGAGTGGTCGATGATAATGCGATAGTCTGCCCGCGTCATGCGGAATCCCAGTTCGATGTCTTCGGCGCTTGCGCCGCTGTAGCGTCGTTGGTCGAAGCCTCCGACGGCTTTGAAAGCATCTTTTCGCACCATGCCGATAGCGCCCCAGAACCATTGGATGGGGCCTTCTTGTCGGGAATGATTGTAGACGGTGAAATAGTTATGCGCGACGCTGTAGAAATCGCCGCCGGGGGCTCGGGCGCCGTACATGCCGACAATCGCATCGGGTTTATCGTTCGCGCTCAACCTTTCGAGTGCTTTTTCGATTGCATCGGGCCGCAAAGCGACGTCGGCGTCCACAAACATTATAACGTCACCGGCGGTGCGGCCTGCGCCGGCGGCGCGGGCCGCCGCCGCGCCGGAATTGAACGGGAGACTAACAACCCTGACGGATTCGCGTTCCACGGCTATTCTCACCGAATCGTCGGTCGAGGCGTCGTCTACAACTATTACCTCGAAAGGCTTGACGCTTTGGGCGAGCAGCGCATCGAGACATTCGCCTAAGGTGGTCGCGGCATTGTAACAGGGCACCACGACGGAAACATTCAATGTTTTGTCGCCTTGTTTCATCATATCGTTCAGCCGACTCCCGCCAGTGCCAATCGACCTCTCCAGAGTCGCCGAAGTGTATGTTTGAGAACCCTGTGGCGCGGGTCTTCGAGTCGGAAGTCTTCTTCCACCAGGCGGGCGGCTTCATCCTTGGCGTCGATCAGCACTTGCCCGTCGCGTGCTATGTTCGCCACGCGGAAATCCGGCATTCCCGACTGGCGCGCGCCGAGAAATTCGCCGGGGCCGCGCAGTTCGAGGTCCTCCTCGGCGATGCGAAATCCGTCACCTGTCTCGGTCATTATCTTCAATCTTTTTCGAGCTTCTTCCGACATGGGGTAACGCGCCACCAGGAAGCATTTCCCCGGATGATCGCCTCTGCCCACGCGGCCGCGCAATTGGTGAAGTTGACTTAACCCGAATCGCTCCGCATGCTCGACCACCATCACCGTCGCGCCCGGAACGTCGATACCCACCTCGACTACCGTAGTGGCCACCAGCAATTGCACTTCTCCGGCGGCGAAATCGAGCATCACCTTATCCTTGTCGTCGGATTTCATCCTCCCGTGCACCAGTCCGACATTAAACTCCGGAAACACTTCCTTCGCGAGGTATTCGGCTCGACCGGTCGCGTCCAGGAGTTCGCTGCGGTCGCTTTCCTCGACCAGGGGATAGACGACGAATACCTGTCTTCCCGCGCGAAGTTCGCCTCGCACCTCTTCCCACATCTTCGCGCTTCGTCGCTCGGAGATTACCCTGGTTTTAACCGGCTTGCGGCCCGGCGGCATTTCATCGAGAACCGCGAGATCAAGATCGCCGTAGACCGTCATTGCCAACGTGCGGGGGATGGGCGTGGCGGTCATGACGAGCGTATGCGGAACGCGCTCGCCGCCCTTAGCCTTCAGCGACATGCGCTGATACACACCGAAGCGGTGTTGCTCGTCGACCACTGCGTATGCCAGTTTGTCGAAGTTCACCGGCTCGCTTATTACCGCGTGAGTGCCGACCACAATACACGACTCGCCTGCCGATAAAGTTTCCCGCACGGAGCGCTTTTCCTTTTCTTTAAGTTTGCCGACAAGCGAAATTACCTTCACACCTTCGGGTTCGAGCATTGCGGAAATGTTCCGATAGTGCTGCTCCGCCAATATTTCGGTCGGCGCCATGATCGCCGCCTGATGGCCCGCTTCAACGGCGAACAGCGCGCCCAACACCGCCACCAAGGTCTTACCGCTTCCGACATCTCCTTGCAGGAGAATGTTCATGGGATGCGGTTTTTTTATCTCATCGCGTATTCGTCGTATGACCTTTTTCTGGGCCTCGGTCAGATCGAACGGTAGCGCTTTGGCAATTGCCCGAGGCAGGTCGCCCCGAGTATCGATGGTCCAGGCGGGGTCTTTTAGTGCTCCGTGGCGCTTTAATGCAAGCCCCACTTGCAATACGAAAAACTCGTTAAAAACCAGGCGACGGTATTCGGCGGAAGTTTTTTCCCGTAACTTTGTGATGTCCGTCTTTTCTTCAGGCTGATGCACTCCCCGGAATGCCTCGTCAAGTTCCATCAGCCCCAACCGCCGGGCCATCGAATGAGGAACACAATCGGGCGCTTTATCTGTGTAATTGTCAACCACCCGAGCCGCTATGTCACGCAATTTATTCTGTGTAATCCCCTCGGTGGCGTGGTACACCGGCAGTATTCCGGCGACGGGGTCTTCGTCATTTTCGAGAACGGTAAGTTCGGGGTGGTGCATTTCCTTCCGGTTTCTCCACCTGCGCACTTCGCCGTACACCAGCACCCGGTCACCCTGTTTGATTTTCTTTTCAATCCAGACCGTGCCCTGGAACCATTTAGCGACCAGTATGCCGGAGCCGTCTTGCAGGTGCGCCTCGAAGTTCTTTCCGTACCGGCCCGCCCGGCCTGTCAGGATGACGGTTGCGACCACGTTTTTTTTAGCGCCGACCTCGATGTCCGATATTTTCGCAATTTCCCGCCGGTCTTCATAATCGCGCGGAAGCGCGTAAAGGACGTCTTCGACGGTTTGTATTCCAATCCGCTCGAGCTTTTTCGCTATCGCCGGTCCGACGCCCTTGACCCATTGCACATTCGTCTCCAATGCGCCGAAAGCCTCCCTGATCTCGCCGTCCGTGAGCGCCTGAATTTCTTTGAGTAGCGCAAGCAGGTTGGTGACGCGGCGACGCTTCTTAATTTCAGATAAGGAATCGTAACCGGAAATCTCGACCTCCATGCGTTTCAGAACGCCGATCCTTGCGGGCAACAGTTCTTTGAGCCGCGCTACGGAAGGCAGCAAAGTGCGTTCAAGGTCTACGACTCTTGATAAATTGGTCCAATCGTTCCCGGTGATGTAAATGAGGGGTTTTTCTATGGCGGCGAGGATTTCCTCGACTTGCTTGGGAAAAATCCCCGCCATAACGCCTCAGTCTTTAAGGCGAATTTCAAGAATAAGAGCCTCGACATCGAGCCCATGACAGTAAGCGGCATGACGAAGCTTTTCCTGAGCGAACCCGCCGTATTTCAAACATCCCATGCGATGCTTCTTAAAAACCGACTTGACCCGAGAATGCATGAAAACCTCTTTCATGTCATCGTCGGGCTGAATGGTCTTTCTGCGAGGAGTCATGGTATGTCAATCGAATGAAACGTCCATAATAATGAATTCTTTAGTTCCGCGAGGGGTTTTAACCATGACTTGTTCGTCCAGTTCTTTCCCGATAAGCGCTCTCGCCATCGGGCTGGCGACGCTTATCATGCCGGAATCGACGTCGGCTTCATCTTCACCCACAATGCGATAAGTGAACATTTCGCCGGTTTCGACTTCCTCGATCTGCACTTTTGCGCCGAAAACTACCGTGTTCCCCGTCAATTTGGAGATATCGATAACCTCTGCACGACTGATCTTGCCGGTAAGCTCCTGGATACGTCCTTCCACAAAAGATTGTTTTTCTTTTGCGGCATGGAATTCCGCATTTTCAGCTATATCCCCATGTGCTCGTGCGTCTTGAATTTCCATTACGACCTTTGGCCGCACCTCACGCTTGAGGCGATCCAGTTCTTCTTTAAGTTTTTCAAGCCCCTCTCGGGTCATGGGAATACGGTCAATAGCCACGGGTGTTCCCTTCAAGCGTATACCAATAAAATTCGTTTCCATCGAAAAAAGACGGAAACGATTTAATTTCACCTAACTTATTGATATTTTAGCATATAATGAGTTGGTGTCAAGAGTATGCGTGCTATCGGGGGTCGTTCTTTCGGATTATGTAATCTCGAAGCGCCGATGCCGCTCAGTAATTGAGGAATAATTCTCCCCATTCGGTGTGCAGCATTTCCCTGACACGCCTTTTGCCGATGAACGGATACCAATACGCGTCATGGTAAAGCCTGCTGGCGAGGTAAGACCACGGTACCAGCCATGTGCGTAACAACAACTTCTCGAGCGGCTTGAGCGGTCCGTGGTATATCATCTTCTGGCCACGGCTGGCGAACGTGTTTTCGCTCCCGCTGAAATTCCAGTTAACGCCTGAAATGTCGTCGCCGACCAACTCGATCTCGGAAGGATCTCCGATTCCGAGACCGTCTTCGTGGGCCATGTTTATAAATCCGAGTTTCATCGGATCGAAACCCATCATCTTTGCAGCCACCGCGTCTATCGCGACCTGATCGGAAGACGCCAGCAAGACGTTTTTTACATGGAGGCGCATGGCCCTCGGACCCGGCCCGTCACCGGCGAATGTACCGTCCATCACTGCGAATACGCCGGGGTGTATTTCCTTCTGAATGGCCAACAGGTCCACGAGTGTTTCGTGGATTGTCGCGTGAGTCCAGTGGCGCTTTTCGTTGAGCAATCCGCCGAAGGCGTTTTTCATCGCCCCCGTCATCGTGGTAAAAACGTGTGTCTTGCACGTCGGCAGTTGTATGATATTCGCGCCGATAAATCGTTTCGGTATCTTTATGCCTTCGGGATATATATCCGGCAGCGTCCTCAGGCGGGCCTTGGGCTTAAAACGAATCCATTCCTCGCCTTCGTACAGGTGTATGTTCCTTATACCATACTTTTCAACGACCGGAAGATGCTTGTTGTTGACCTCGCCCACATGAGCGTCTACCACCACTGTGCGGTTGTGGGCTGCGGCTACCTCCTCTTTCGGAAAACCGTCGTCGAGGAGCTTTTTGATAACGCCCTCCAGCTGCCATGGTGTGGTCGAGCACGCCGGGTAGAAAAGATGCCAGCTTATATTGATTTTCAGCAATATTTCCGCCTCGGGATGGATGGTATCGCGGTAGTCCGCCAGATCCATCAAACGGGCATAGTCATCCAGCACGGTTTTTGGCGTGGCATATATCACGGCTACTTTTGCTTTGCTCATATTTTTCAGTCTCGGTTTCGCGTCTTTACGACACTTTCAGTTGGGGTAATGTTTCCATGTATGGAAATTTTCCGCTTTTTCATTGATATATGATGGCTGCAACCGCTAACACCCATAAAGTGATATTGATTATCAACGGCACGTCCGTCAAGAATACGCGCGTCGGATCGCCTCCCATCTTTTTCCGATGGACAATATAAAGATAACGGAATATACCGTAAAAGACGAAGGGAATAGTGAGGTCGAGTCTTTCGGTTCCGAACTTGCCTATGGTTTCGGGGTCGCGCGTCCATAATGCATATGAAATGATAGTACCTGCAGTAACCACCGCCGTCATCTGGTCGAGGAAATACGGATCGTACTCCGCAAGACTCAGCCGGTGATCGGAAGCGTTGTCCACCATTTCAAGTTCATGTCGGCGTTTGTTGAAAGTTATAAACAGAGTGGCGAGTACGGTGCACAACACTATCCAGAAACTTATGGAAGCGTCGATCACTTCCACACCGCCGACCACCCGAAGAACGAATCCGAACGATACCATGAGAGCGTCCACTATAACGACATGTTTCAGGTAGGCGGAGTAGGCGACGTTCAGCATAAGATACATCCCAAGCACCAATGCCACGTTTTTCCCCAAAAACGCCCCTATGCCCATGCCTGCCGTCAACAATATGGCGGCGACAAGAAGCGCCGCGGTGACGGAAAGTTCGCCCGAGGCTACAGGTCTGAAACGCTTTTCAGGATGCTTGCGGTCTCTTTCCCTGTCGAAAATGTCGTTGAGGCAATACACCGCACTGCTAACGAGACAAAACGCGATTATCGCCAATGCTACCTGTGCTATAACAAACCACGACAGCATCTCGGGATGGAAAAACAACGCTGCAGCCACAAGGAGGTTCTTGATCCACTGCTTGGGCCGCGCTTCCACCAACACGTTTTTTAGAAAAGCGATCATTTTTATTCCCGTTCCAGTCGCCATATAGTTATTTCGTTAAATGTGCCATCTATTTCCGGGTTCTCGAAGTGAGCTGCGAGTGTGAAACCCGGCCGCCCGCCCGGATCGGCGTGAGGGTCGCTTTTCGGATAAGGCATTGTAACATAATAAGATACATTGCGGTGCTTCATGTACGCCACCGTCCAATCCCATCTATCTTCAGGCCGACATGGAGCCTTATTGTAAAATTTGATAATGTCGGGGTTAATGAGTGCCCCGAGGTCCACCACGTATCGCTCGCAACGATTTCCTACCGCTCCCAATCCGGTGTAGCCGACCATAACCACCGCATCCTGGGGGGTATTATCCCGTATCCACTCGGCGGCGCGAGTGCGTAAGCTTTCATTTAATCCGGCCTCTTGACGATATACCCTCAAGTTGTCTCCCAAGCCCATACCGATGAATACGACAGAATAAATTAAGGCCAAACACGTGGTGATCGCCGCCATCCGAGGTTTTTTGTTTTTTATGTTCCATGTTCCCTTTGCCGCCAATATCCAGAGTACGGGAGTAAGAACGGCAATATAGCGGTTATAATAACCTCCGAATAACGGTCCCGCTCGAAAAGCAAGGCCGTATACGGCAGGTAAGGCCGCTACACCGATAAGCGCCAGATACCCGGAGGTTTCCCGAAGCTCGTCGTTGCTATCCATCCGGCGAGCGTTCCTGAGACGCAAAAGCGATGATATGAAAAGAAAAACCAATAAGAACAATGTTCCGACAATGAGAATCGTCTTGATGATTGCCAACCCCTTAAATCGCCATAGTTCCGATATGATCACCGTATATACCGCCAGTGATACCGCGGCCAAGGTCAAGCGCCCTGTGGATTCATCGGATGAGCGTACAAGGATTGATTTTGATATTGTTTCAAAAGCGCATGCCACCGCAATTGCCCAAGCCAAGCCCCCGACCCAGCCATATTGTGCCGCAATGCGCCAATGACCTTTCACCATATAACGGAAAGCTACGAGTGCGGTGGAAAACATCCCCTTTTCGTTGCATCCCGCCGAGGCTGTAAGCTTGCCGTAATACGTCGTGGGCAACCATCCTGGACTATGGAGACGGATATAGGCCGGCATCGGGACCGAGATCAACAAGAATCCCACTGTGAAAAGCGCCAATCCTTTCAATCCGGAAACGTCTTTTCTGCAAAGTACAAACCACAATTCGATAGCTATTATCGCCGCAGGGACATACAATCCTTCGGGCCGGATCGGAAAGACCGCTCCAGCCGCCACTCCCAATAATAAAGGTCTTTTCAAACCGCCGAACCGGTAAAGGTAAAGCACTCCCACAACCGCCGTTACGAACAGCATGGTGTCCATGCCGCTGACGGCATTCATATATACCATAGGCGATAGCGCGCACAAGGTAGCCGCTACGGTGGCCGCGAAAAGGCTGCGAGTTTCCTTAAATATCCATGATTCCACAAGCGCAATCATGATAATGAGTGCGATCACGCCAAGTATCTGGGAGCCGGCTTCAAAAGTTGCGCCGGGGATTGCCTTGAGGAAGAGCGCGTTGAGGACCGTCCATGCGAAACTGGTCACTCCAAAGCTTACCTCGCCCGGATTAAAACCGTATCCTGCGCCGTGGGCGATGTTTGATGCGTAACGTGCGAATATATATGCGTCGTCTATGGGTAGACCTGAGGTTCCCGCGCTGACGAAAACAACAAGGGCCGCCGCCACGATGGGAGGGAGCAGCAGTATATACCGGTCAATCTTCTTCGGCATCCAAACGCCTGATTACCTTCGCGGGGTTGCCGGCCACCACGCACCGTGACGGGACGGTTTCTTTTACCACGCTGCCCGCTCCCACGACCGAGCCGCTTCCTATGGTCGCGCCGCCGAGAATTATGGTTCCCCCACCTATCCATAAGAATGGGCGATGGGCGAAGCCCCTGCCCGCGGATCGGCAACTGTGCCGACTCGTAATTGTGGTCGACGGGCAATATGAGCGCATGCGGGCCGATTATTACATCGTTCCCGATTCGGACGCCGCCCTGACCGGTGATAACGCAGCCGGCTCCGATTACGCAGTTCGATCCGATCTCGATGAAGGAGCAGTCGAGGTCGCGATAGTTATAGACGTTAACCTGTGCGCCGAACATCAACCTGGCGCCGTCGCCAATCCGGAGTGCTTTTTTGCCACCGTGAAGATATACACGGCGGTCCAAAAACACACCTTTTCCGATCTCAATGGCGTCCGTGTGCTTTATAATTACTCCCGTATCGGCGGAAAAAAAACCGGCTCCCTTCACGAGCAACCGCCATAGCACCGCCCGCAAGGCTATCCCCGTTCCGCCGGGCAACCAGCCGAAAAGCGACATCAGCAGCTCCTCGGCGGTGTTGCGCAGCACCGAGCCGGACTGGGCGCGGTAATATTCAGGTACACGTTCTATCACAAAAGCGTCCCCTGGTTTGGTTTTCAATGCCCGACGACAATTCTCGAATTGCCGCCGTGGCAAGCCGGACTTACTAAAGGAAACGTTCTTCGCCGCGCGCGTTGCTGATAGTGACGTTGCCGTTACCGGGGTAAAACTCGACGGTTCGACCTTCGGTGCCACCTACATCCTTGGCCACAACGCGTATGCCGATATTGGCGAGTTTGTTGAGAACGGCTTCAACGTTTCTCTCGCCGATGGGTTTTTTATTATCGGAGCCTATCCATGAGAACATATTCGCTCCACCGATCACCTTCGCCACCATCGAGTCGGCGGATCCGCCCATGTGTTGTATTTCTTTGATCAGCAATTCGATTGCGGTATCGGAAAATTTCAGCGGGTTGTCCTCCGGCCGTGGGGATCCCGGCAGAAGCACATGAACCAGGCCGCCGACTTCCTGTTCGGGATCAAATATCGCCACCCCGACACAACTCCCCAGCCCGAAGGATACGAGCACCGCGTCGCCCTTGGCCACTTTCATCTCGCTTATTCGCACTCGAATCCGGTGCACGTTAGTTAAATTGGTCATCAAGCAATATTCCCCGCGGCAAGCAATACCTCGACGGAAGCAGGATCGGGCAAAACGAAGAAATGGCCCGTTACTTCCGGGTCCCCGAAAAACTCCGTCTCGATAACCAGTGTCAAGTCGCCCACGGCGCCCAGTTCGATAAGCATGTAATCGACAATGGCGCCGGCCATATCAAAAGCCACCGATGGAACGCCCGTAAGCAGTGTAATGGATAATAAGCCACCCATGGCGTTAAGGTATGCGCCGGCCAGTATATTACCTACTTCCTTCAACACGCCGGCTGAGTATTCGGTTAGAATTCCTCCCCTGGTGACCTCTTGCCCCGGGACTATCATTCCAAGCAGCCTCACCACCGATTGCCGGGGGAAGGTCAGCATGATGTTTCCCCGGGCGTCGCCGTATATTTGCAGGTATATCCCCGCAACAAGCGTTTCGGAACCGCCCAGTATGTCCGGCGCTTCCGAAATTGGAGCCACCGTGACGCGCGGGACGTGGAGATTTATGCGGGAGCCCACGAGTTGTGATAAGGCGGTGGCGGCATGACCCATACCGACGTTTGATATTTCACGTAACGCGTCCAGTTGAGAAGACTGCAATGCTCCGAAGTTCACGTCTGCGCACCTCCCGTCCTTAAATTGGATATGTCGAGCACGAATACAGGCTTGCCGTCGCCCCGTGTCATTACGCCGGAAAGTCCTTCAATGCGGGACAGGGGTCTGCCCAACGTTCTAATAAACGCCTCTTCCTGCCCCAGGAAGGCGTCCACAGTTACTGCGAAGGAATGTGTGCCGTGTTCAACTACCAAAGCCGAAAAAATATCGCCCTCATGGGGTTTTTCGGTCATTCCCAACATTTCCCTCATACCATACAAGGGTATAGGCTCGGAGTCCAAAAGCACCATGCGTCCTTTTTGGCTTTCCTTTATGACGTTTTTATGAATCTCGACCGTCTTGAGAAGTTTCCCAATGGGCACGGCGAAAGTTTCCGGTTCCACATTTACCAATAGAACATTAATTATGCTTACCGTTCGCGGTAGATACAAGATTATCCTTGTGCCTTCGCCAATGGTGGAGTCTATACGCAACCCGCCCCCGAGGCTTTCGATGGTGGATTTAACCACATCCATGCCCACGCCACGGCCGGATATAAAACTGACTTCCTCACTCGTCGAAAATCCGGGGATGCAAATCAGCATTAAAGTATCTTCGGCGGAGATTGTCTCGGCGCTTTCAGCATCGATAATTCCCTTTGCTACGGCGGTTTCTTTGAGTGCTTCCGTGTCCATTCCCTTACCATCATCGGAGATCTCTATTACGATCATATCCTTTTCGCGCCGTGCTTCAATAGTGATTTTTCCCGTACGCGTTTTTTTCAACTTTTCTCGCTTCTCGGGATACTCGATACCATGATCCACACAGTTGCGCAATAGGTGTAACAACGGGTCATTCAGCCGCTCGAGTATTGCCCGGTCCAGATCGATGTCTTCACCGCTGACCACCAATTCCACCTCTTTGGCCGCCGTATGTGCAAGATCGCGAACGATTCGCGGCAGCCTCGAGGTGATTGTATCGAGCGGCATCATGCGAACGTCCATCACCTGCGAGTGCAGTTCGTGTATGAGCGATTCGAGTTTGTCCAGCCGCATATCCAGTTGGGGGTCTTCGAAAGTCTGGGCAAGATCCCTGAGACTACTTTTTACAGTGAGCAGTTCTCCAACTATGTTTATAAAATCGTCGAGTGCCCGGGTGTCTACCCGCACCATCCGTGGCAACTCGCCCGTGGCCGGTTCCGCAACTTCGGAAGACGGTGGGCTTGTTTTCGCCGCCGCCGCCGGTGCCCCAAGAGGTTCAAGCTGGTACTGCTTCACGCCGGTTAGACCGTCGAGAACCTCGCGTACTTTGTCGATGTCTATCGGGCCTTTAAGTTCGATTTTCAGTGATCCGGCGAATTCGCCGGCTTTTATTTCATCTATTGTGGGTACACTTTTGAATTCCCCAAGTGTCTCGATTCGCTTGAGCGCCAGAAAAGCTCTTGCGGCGGGCGCTTCGGTTTCACCCTCAAAACCGAGAATTATGTACCAATCGTTCGCCTCCCCTCCATCGGTTTTCAGGTGATCGTCGGGCCAGTCGGTCATGGAACCGACATGCTCGACTTCGGCGGGAGAAACGACTTCGCCATCAAAGCCACCGAAATCCCGATCGGTGGGCTCTGTCGGCGGTGTAAGTGTTTTCGGGGGTATTTTGGTCTTATCCGGCTGCCGGGGCAGGTTTACCTCGCACCAATCCTTCAGCCGATTGATGGCTGATAACGCCTTATCGAATCCGGGCTCTTCGGACTGCTCGACTTCGGTCACCATGGCGTCGATGGCGTCACGGCCCGCAAGCAGTTCATCAACGGCCTCGGTGGTAAGCTCGGCAAGGTCTTTCCTGAAGATGTCCATGGTGTCTTCAATGGTATGAGAGAGTATCTCGATGGGGTCGTATTCCATGGAAGAAGCCATGCCTTTTATGGAATGAGCATGGCGAAAAAGTTCGTCCATTATTGCTTTGTCGGTGGGATTTCGCTCGAGAGCCAGAAGATTGCTTGTCATTTCTTCCAGGTGTTCCCGGCTTTCGGTGATGAAGAGGGACTTGTATTTGGAAATATCCACGAGGATGCTCCCCGTGCTATTCCATGTTTATGACTTTTCGGACTATTTCAAGTACTTTTTCGGGCTTGAACGGTTTTACGATGAAATCGGCGGCGCCGGCTTCTATGGCTTCCATAACCAGTGACTCTTGACCGAGCGCGCTGCACATGATTATCTTGGCGTCTTTACTCATCTTAATTATCTCGCGAACGCTTTCAATTCCACTTTTATGCGGCATGACGATGTCCATTGTGGTGATGTCAGGTTTCAGTTCCTTGTATTTTTCGACAGCTTCTATGCCGTTCGACGCCTCCCCGACTACATCGAATTCGGGAATATTAAAAACTTCTTTTATCATGTTCCTCATGAAGACGGCATCGTCTGCAATGAGCACTCGAATGGACATAACTTTCTCCTCGTCACCGCGCGTTCACGGCTAAAAATTCCTCCTCAATCGCATCGAGAAGGGGTTCCGAATCCACTATATTATACAACCTATCTTCCATTGGCACCACCGCCCTGATAAAACCTTTCTCCGGTATGCCTTCGCTGCCTTCGAGAAGCCCTTCTCTCGGTAAAGGTTCTATTTTATCGGCACGATCTACTCGAAAGCCTAATGCAAAGTCCTCTCCGGAAAGTATTACGATCCTGGTATCGAGTCCATTGGGCACGGCTTTGATCCCGAAAAAGTGTGTCGGATCCACCACTGTTATAACCCTTCCGTGGTAATTGAACACTCCAAGCGCGCATTCGGGCGCATTGGGGATGGCAGTGAGTTCGTACCACTCAACTACCTCCCTGATGGCTGATATCTCCATTGCAAACCACTGATCGTTCAACTCGAATCCCAGTACTTTTACAGTATTGCTTTCCATATCTTTCGGTTACTCTTCCAGTTCCGACTGATCCTCGCTTATGCGGAACCTGCTGATGAGAGCTTTCAATTCGTCCGATAGTTGGCTTAACTGTTGCGCGCTTGACGCCATTTCCTGCATGCTGGCGGTCTGCTGCTGAGTGGCCGCACTGACCTCCTCGGTGCTCGATGCGTTTTCATGGGTTACTTTTGCGATTTCATCCATGGCGCGGACCATGTCGCGCGCTCCCTCCGCCTGCACTTGCGACAGATCGGATATGTCTTTCACTTTGTCGGCGGAGTTTTGGATCATTTGCATGATACCTTCCAGGCTGCGGTTGATGGTCGACAGGTCTTCGCGACCCTCGTTGATGCCCTGTGTTCCCTCTCTCATACTACCGACCACTCTCGAGCTTTCCTCCTTAATCTCCTCGACCAGCATGGTAATAGCTTCGGTGCTGTTGGCGGTGTTTTCCGCCAGTTTCCGCACCTCGTCGGCCACCACTGCGAATCCTTTGCCGTATTCCCCGGCGCGAGCCGCCTCGATGGTGGCGTTCAGCGCCAGCAGGTTTGTCTGCCGCGCTATGTTGGTAATAACCTCCACAATCTTTCCTATTTGCTGAACCTTTTCACTGAATTTGAACACGTGATTGATACCGGTGTCCATTTTCTCGAAGGAGCTTTGCATCTTTTCCATGGCGAGCATGGCAAGATCGCCGGAATCTTGCGCAGCCTGGGCCGCCTCGGTAGCATAGGTGCTGGTGGCCTGTGCGTTGTTGCTTGTCAACTCGATTGTCGCGGCCATTTCGCGAACGGTTTTCGATGTTCCCTCGACGAGCTCGGCTTGCAATTCCGCTCCATGGCTGATCTCCTCGACGGTGCCCGCTACTTCTTCGGTACTCGAATTCATTTCCTCAGCCGTCGAGGACAAGTGCCCCGCACTGTCGGTTATGTTTATAGCGGTGCGTTGTATATGCCCGACCAACTCCCGCAAGTTAGCGAGCATCTGATTGATATTATCAGCCAGGTTGCTGGTTTCATCCGCATACCGGCGCTGGTTGAGTTTGACGCTTCTGGTAAGGTCTCCCGAAGAGATACGTTTCGAGTTTTCAATAAGTTCAGCTAAGTCCCTGGCGGTGCGCCGTGTAAGTAAATAGCCGATAACATAGGCGACGATGAAATATATGGCCGCTTCGAGCGCAGCCTGAAAAACAGGATGGATTTTACCTTCGAGGGGAGAAACCACTACTATGCGGATGATCATGACGAAAAACGCCATCACCAGAAATCCCAGAATTATTCTGTACCGCAGCTCGATTTTACCTTTCATCAGGATGCCTTTCGATAGATTCGGTTATGGGACGATATTGTCCCGAAGTACTCTCTGAATTTAGCGGGCAACGTTTCCGATTTGCCTAACACCAAAGTTCCACCGGGCTTAAGGCAACTGTGAACCTTCCGCAGCAGCCTGTCCTGAAGCTCCCGGTTATAATATATCAATAGATTGCGCATTGTTATCAAGTTTGATGGCAAGACCCCTTTTCCATCCGGCAGACTTTCACGGCGGAATTTCACCAATTCTCTTATTATGCCCGGCACCTCCCAGCAACCTTCTTTTTGTTTGAGGAATCGCCGTTTTAGTGCGTCGGGCATTTCGATGAGCCGAGATTCTTCATAACACGCCGACTTGGCCTTTTGAAGAGCTGCGGAGTTTACATCGGTGCCGATTACACTGAAAGGGTGGCGTTTCATTCCTGTGGTAAAGCTTTTTTTCAATATTATTGCCAAGCTATAAGCTTCCTCTCCCTCTCCACAGCCCGCGCTCCACGCGAGCAGTTTTTCATCCGGGCGCGCCTCGTTGAAGATAACAGGTAAAATTTCTTCTTCGAGCATCTCAAATACCTCCTGATTGCGAAAAAAACGCCCCACCGGGAGTGTTACGAGTCGCGCCAGTTCCTCCGCTTCACCCGGATTCTTGTGAAGGTAGTCAAGATATTCAGCCAGACTTTTACAGTCTGTCTTTCTTATGCGGCGAGATATCCGACGATAAGCGACACCGATGCGATAACCCTCCAGAACAACTCCTGTTTTGAGTTTCAACTCGCTAATCAGTTCCCGGTACGTCAACTCGTCGAACTGGATTTCAGCCACAAAATCCATGACATTTTATCATCAATATCCTCAAAAGTCAACACTTTCAGTCATTTGAGCAATGTTCAGAAATGACTGAAACCCTCGTCGGGATTGAGGGGAATATCCCCATCCGGCCCGACAATGACCATTCCTTCGGATTCCTCAATTATTTCACCGATCTTGGTGAAAGGCACAGAGTCTGCGAACCGACCTACCGCCTCGGCTAACGAAGCCGGGATAGTAAACAGCAATTCGTAATCCTCACCGCCTTTGAGCGCCTCGTGATATAGTTTCTTTGGGCTTTTTTCCCTTATTCTGCCTTTGACGAATAAATATGATTCGCTCAGTGGGATGTCATCGAGTCGAATTCGCACTCCTACCGAGCTTTCCTTGCAAATATGCCCGAGGTCTCTCACCAGCCCATCGGAGATGTCTATCATCGCGGAAGCGTATTGTCCGATCATCCTGCCTTGCTTCATACGCGGTGTAGGATTGGTGAGTCGGCCCATGATCCGGGCCATGTTTTGGCCTCCTCCGGGATTTTTACCCTTCGCCTTTGCCAGTCGCAGCGCCAATGCGGCGTCCCCCAGTGTGCCCGTTACATACACCAGGTCGCCGGGCCTTGCGCCTGAACGAAGCACCGGTCTGGTCGAGTTGCCCACAACGGTTACGGATATGATTAACGGGCCGGGTGAAGCGGTGGTGTCACCGCCCGCTATAGCGACTCCATAATCGCGGGCAGCTTGAGAAAAGCCGGATAGAATGGATTCGATATCTTTCCAGTCGGAATATGGCACGACGGCGATGTTAAGGAAGGCGCAACGCGCAAAACCGCCCATAGAGGCTATGTCGGAAAGGTTGATTGAAAGGGCCTTTCTGCCCAACTTGGTCAACTCCTGCCATCTTAGATCAAAGTGAACCCTTTCCACCAACATGTCGGAGGTGATAATTTCTCCCCCGATCAGCACTGCGGCGTCGTCACCAATTCCTTTGATCAATCCTGAGGCATTTGTGGGCATATGCCGCTTAATCCATTCGATAAGCCCCAACTCGCCTATTTCCCTTACGGTTCCTTTGACTTTTTTTGCCATGAGCTAATCCCCATACATATCAGTTTTTTCCTGCGCCGACACTGGGCGCGCGGCGGCGGCCGCTACTTTTAGTCGCCACCTTCTTTTTTGCGGTATTTTTCTTTCTCCGAACTGATTTCCCATCTTTTAGCGCAATCTCTAACACTTTATCCATGTCTTTGACGAAAATAAAATTGATTTTTCGGCGGAGATTGGTCGGAATGTCTTCCAGGTCTTTTTTGTTCCTCTCGGGTGCTATAACTGTTTGGATACCTACTCTCAGCGCAGCCAAAGACTTCTCTTTTAATCCGCCTATAGGCAGAATCCTGCCACGAAGAGTTATCTCGCCGGTCATGGCCACGTCCTTTCGCACAGGTATATCGGCCATGGCGCTGATCAGGCTCGTGAGCATGGTGATCCCCGCGCTTGGCCCGTCTTTTGGAATGGCTCCCGCGGGTACGTGGACATGAATGTCATGTTTTTCCAGGAAGTTTTCCGGGACATTGAATTTGGTGGAGACGCCCCGTGCATAACTCAGGGCGGCCTGGGCGCTTTCCTTCATGACGTCACCGATGTGGCCGGTGATTATCAGGTTGCCCTTTCCCTTCATTATTGTGGTTTCGACCCGCAATACTTCCCCTCCCGCCGGTGTCCACGCCAAACCCGTCGCAACGCCCACCTGATCCTCTTCCACTTCAATGTCCGGTAAAAATTGCGGCGGGCCGAGATAACGGTGCACTCCGTTTCGATTGATGGTAAATGGCCCGCTTTCTCCTTCGGCTATTCTTCGCGCCACCTTCCTGCAAAGGGAACCCAAATTGCGCTCGAGGTTACGGACCCCCGCTTCACGGGTATAGTGCGTTATCACCAGTTCGATGGCTTTGTCGGTTATCTTCAGGTCACCCGCCGTTATGCCGTTTTCCTCGAGCTGGCGCGGGAGCAGGAAATTGAGCGCTATCTGAACCTTTTCCTCGGTTGTATATCCGGGCAACATGAGCGTTTCCATGCGATCCTGTAGCGCCGGCGGTATAGGCTCGATCATATTGGCCGTGGTGATGAAGAACACCTTGGAAAGATCGTACTCGAGGTTTATATAGTGATCGCGGAAACTGTTGTTTTGCTCGGGATCGAGCACCTCGAGCAGCGCGCTGGCCGGGTCGCCGCGAAAATCCGTGCCGAGTTTATCTATTTCGTCAAGCATGAAAACGGGATTATTTGTGCCCACCTGCCTCATTCCCTGGACGATTCGCCCCGGTAACGCGCCTACATACGTACGGCGATGTCCGCGTATCTCGGCCTCGTCTCGCACCCCGCCCAGGGACATCCTCATAAACTTGCGGCCCATGGCGCGCGCGATACTCTTCCCAAGACTGGTCTTGCCCACACCGGGAGGCCCCACGAAACAAAGAATGGGTCCTTTTCGGTCCGGGTTGAGTTTAAGTACGGAAAGATGCTCCAGAATACGATCCTTAACTTTATCGAGGTCGTAGTGATCCTCATCCAGAATTTCTTTTCCGTTTTTAATATCCAAACTGTCTTTGGTGCCTATGCTCCACGGTATCTCAACGAACCATTCGAGATAAGTGCGCAACATGCTCGCTTCCATTGCGTCCGGGTGCATGCGTTCGAGCCGGCCGAGTTGATTGATGGCTTCTTTTTGCGCTTCCTCCGGCATTTCAGCCTTTTCTATTTTTTCCCGAAATTCCTGAATTTCTGCCTCACGCTCGTCGGTTTCTCCCAACTCCTGCCTTATAGCTTTCAACTGCTCGCGCAGGAAATATTCCCTCTGGGTTTTTTCCATCTCCCCTTTGGCCTGGGAAGCGATTTTCTGCTGTACGGTCAGCAGTTCGATCTCTTTTTGCATCAGTTCGTTGACCTTCATGAGCCTGTTGTGAATATCCGTCAGCGTGAGTATCTCCTGGGCCTGAGCGACCGGCAGTCCTATATTTGATGCAACGAGGTCCGCATACCGGCCGGGATGTTCCATGCTTTCAAGCACAACCATTATGTCGGGCGCAAGCACCTTGCCCATTCCTATGGAAGTTTCGATGCCCTGTTTGATATTTCGCATCAGCGCTTCAAGCTCGAGAGTCTTTTCCACTTCTTTGGGCTCTTCGATAGTTTCAATCTTTAACCGGTGGAAAGGCTTTTCGGATACACATTCCAGCACTTTGGCTCGCATAAGCCCCTGAACAAGAATTTTCAATCTTCCGTCGGGGAGCTTCAGCATGCGCATGATCATCGCCACCGTACCTATATCGTATATATCGTCAGGGCCCGGTTCTTCCATGGTGACGTCTTTTTGTGCGGAGAGCAGTATAAGCCTGTCCTTGCCGAGCGACTCGTTTACCGCTGTTATGCTGCTTTCCCGCCCTACGAAAAGAGGAAGTATCATATACGGAAAAACCACTATGTCCCGCATGGGTAGAACCGGCAGAACATCGGGAACCAGCAACCGCTGTTCCTCGACCGGTTCTTGCATAACTTCGTTATTATTCGAGGCCTCTTCTTGAGGTTTTGTCTTTTCGTCTTGGCCTTCCATAAAAGTTACTCCTTGTTGAAAAGTGTCGGGAAGGTCATTTTACCTCCACCCGCTTCTTTTGCCCGCGCCTGTCCACTATTTTGGGTAAGCATATTATCAATACGCCGTTTTGCATGTGGGCTTCCACCTTGCCGGTATGAACGGTGACGGGTATATCTATCGAGCGTTGAAATTTTCCGAAATACCGCTCGATGCAATGAAATCGCGCGTTCTTCGGCGCTTTTTTCCCCTTTTTCCTGGCCTCCATAAGCACTCTATCCTTGTATACATAAAGGTCGATATTTTCCTTTGGTATCCCCGGCAGATCCATGAGAATGATTATCTCGTTGGCGGTTTCGTAGACATCGGCTTGAGGCGTGTGTAGATGGCCTTCCTGAGTCGCAAGGGTTTCTTGTCCGAGAGTTTGTTTCAGCATGGATTCTATTTCGTACCGCATTGTAGCATGTGGGGTACGACCCTTTTTCTTGCTTTGGCCCATTTATATACCTTCCTCGTTCACAAATGTTTCAACTTCCTTCAAATCATCGGTTATTCGATGATCGGAGAGACTATCTCTGAAAACTTTCCCGTACGCTTTTGTATGAAACCTTCTGTCCAGCAGCGCCAGGACGCCTTTATCTTCACGATGCCTCAAAAGCCGCCCCAACCCCTGGCGCAAAAGCAGCACCGCTCGAGGTATCTGGTACTCGGTGAAAGGATTTTGCCCGCGCGAACGTAAAAGGTCTATTCGCGCCTCGACCAGCGGGTCGGTGGGTACGGCAAACGGAAGCTTGTCGATCACCACCATGGAGAGAGCGCTACCGGGGATATCCACCCCCTGCCAGAAGCTAATTGTCGCGAAAAGCACGCTCGGAGAATCCCTGAATCTTTCCAACAGTTCGCCGCGCGGAACATCTCCTTGTTTCAAGGATGTTCCCGGAAGCCGTCCCTCCAGTAGTTCCCACGCTTCATCCATGGCGCGCCAACTCGTAAAAAGGAGGAAAGTCCTTGCGCCCACCAACTCGATCAAATCTTTCATCCTTTCCGAAGCCTTCGCCGGGAATCGGCTTTGGTTCGGATCCGGTATGTCTCGCGGAACATAAAGTAAAGCTTGTGTCGACGGATTAAAAGAAGTGCCCGCCGAAAGACAAGCCGTATTTTCATCCATCCCCATCGTATCTCTGAAATGGTCGAATTGTCCAGCCACCGACAATGTGGCTGAAGTGCAAATAACGGAGTCTACGTTCGGGTATAGCTTTTCTTCCATTATAGGAGCTATCTCAATGGGTGAGGCCTTCAATGTAGATCGCTGGTCTCGGGCTTCTCTGAAGTAAACGAACTCCGACGAGGGCTGTTCGATGAGAAATTCGAGGTTGGAAGCTATCTCGTCCGCCCGCTGGGCTATCCGCGCCGCTTCCGGGTCGGCGTCTACATAGAAATTTTCAAAGCGATTCGCAAGTTCTTTCAGGGAATTTATCAGCTTTCGGCCTTCCGGCGCCAATTGGTCTATTTTGCCTGTGTTTATGCGTTCTCCCGCAGTGCGTCCGCCCAGATTTTGAAAAAATGCCTTTGCAAGACTATCGATACCACTCAGTGAGCGCTCGACAGGCTTTATTTCCGACGACGGCACTCGAACTCCGGCGATGTCGCGAACAAGTTCCGTAAGGACTGCCGTACTTACATACACCCCGAAGTGATTTGTGGCAACTTCCTGCACTTCGTGAGCCTCGTCGAAGATAACAGCATCGTATCTTGGTATAACCTCAACTCCCGGCGCTCTGCCACGGATATTGAGGTCGCTGAAAAACAGTGCATGGTTAACCACCACGATGTCCGCATATTGCGCCCTGCGCCTCATTAGAGTGACATAGCAATCGTCGAACTCCGGGCATTTGGTGCCGAGGCAACTGTAGCTGGAACAACTTATACGCTGCCAGGGTGGGTATTTTTCGGGCAGGCCGCGTATTTCAGATCGGTCACCGGTCTTTGTACGTTGCGTCCACTCACGAATGCGCTCGAAATGTTTGCCTTCCCATGCAAAATCGAAAAGCGGCTGTACGGAAAATTTCTTCCATCGACGCAGGCAAAGATAATTGGCGCGGCCTTTCATCAGGGCGGCGCGAAATTTGAGGCCAAGTTTACTGCGAAAGAAGGAAAGATCTTTATAAAATATCTGTTCCTGTAAGTTTAAAGTTCCGGTGCTTACGACAATTTTTAGCCCTGAATGAATAGCGGGCAGGAGGTAAGCGAAAGTCTTCCCGGTGCCCGTACCCGCCTCAACCACCAGGCCGGTGTTTTGCTTTAGCCCTTTTTTGACCGCCTGCGCCATACCCACCTGGCCATCACGGGGTTCATAATTGGGCAGCACACGGCTTAGAATTCCCCCCTCACCGAGCATTTTTGATAGGTTTTTATGCTCATGGAACCCTTTTGAAGTGTTAGACGATTTAGTGACCATTAGTGAGATTATTTATCACAAAATGCGAATTTATTCAACAAGATAAGGCGTTTTTAAGTAATTTCGGGCGTTTTTTTTATGTGAGGAGAAAACTTCATCGGGCAAAGTGAATGTAGTTTACATAATATTTACAATCCGTGGGGAATGTGTGCGTATAAGTAGCCATAAGCACAGCATAAATTACA
>CAZDAF010000003.1:0-31399 GCA_964503115.1 uncultured bacterium | reverse complement strand
CATTCTTTCATAATGTGTTACTTATCCCCGGCGGCCATTTCGCGGAGGCGGTCGGTAAGCATCGCCAGGTTTTCTACATTTACTTTGAGACGTTGCGCGTTTTGCTCGAGTATCCCTGCGCTATCGGCAATGCCCGTTATCACATCGGCCATCTGGTCGCCGGCCGTTGCCTGTTGATTGGTGGCGAGTTCGATTTCTTTCGCGGCAGATGCGGTACCCCCGATACTTTTCTTTATCAAATCGAAACTTTCCTCGAGAGTCGCGGCCTTTTGAGCGCCTGCTATCGCCAACTCTGCGCTCTTGCGCACCACTTCTACGGCGTTTTTAGTATGTTCCGCAGTTTCTACAATTGTCTTCCTTATGCGCTCGATAGCTTCCGCCGTTTTATCCGCCAGTCTTCCGACCTCTTGGGCCACGGTCTTGAACCTTTTTCCCGCCGCGCCCGCTCCGACGGCTTCGAGAGCCGCGTTAACGCTCAATAAATTTATCTGGGTACTGATTTCTTCTATGATGTCCACAACCGCCTGTATCTCAATGGATCGATCTTCCATTTGTCTGATAACCTGCGTTGCATTAACGGCGTGCTCCCTCGATGCACGAATGTCTTCGAGGGTATTTTCGAGCGAGCTTTCGCCCCAATTGCAACTTTGTTGCGCCTTTTCGGCCAGTTCATGTACCTTCTGAGCGCCAGCGGCTATTTGCCGCGATGATTGGGATATCTCGAAGGAGGTGGAACTGGCTTCCTGTACCGAAACCGACTGTTGCGTAGCGCCGTCGGCCTGCTCGGAAGAGATGGACGACAGTTCCCATGAATGGTTCCTTAGAGCATCGGTGGCTTCTCTTAGAGCTGTAAGCAACGTTTCGGACTTTTGCAGGGCTTGTCCCATATTTTCGAGCAAACCGAAACTCATCCGATTTATACTGGATGTAAGCTCACCCACCTCGTCCTCCGTCATTGTCGATATTCTCTGCCTGCCCTCTCCATGGGAAATTTCTTCCGCGCTTTGGGATATGCGCCTCAAGGGATGAGATAAATCACCCGCTGAAAGTATTCCGATGACAATGGCGGTCACAAGCGATGCAACCACTTCGCATACCAAAACGAACCGGATAGTCAAAATAATACTCGACGCCAACTCAGCGTTCCCGACGCTGTTTCTCACGGTATCTGTTATATACGTATTGCCGAGCAATGCAAAAAGCGCCATCAAAACGCCTAAGGATATAAAACTGATAATCAACTTCGATCTTATGTGAAGACGTACGGGAGGAGTGATGTTGAGAAAATCCGGGTTCTCAAGCATCAACCGTTCCACAACCGGCCTCAAGGCCCTTTTTACCAGGTAAAAGCAAAAGATGGCCAGGAAAAATCCCATCGCAAGTACAGTGAGCAGGGTAAGTGCCAACTGGTCGAATGAGGCGTGAAACCTCGTCCGCATGCCCACGATGATGTAAATGCCACCCGCAAGAAAAATAGCCGGTGCGATTATTGCGGAAGAAATCGGAAACACGAGAGCGATATGTTGAGCACGATCAAAAATATCTTTGTCTACAGATTCTCCACCGGCAAGCCGCTTCCGAAACTCCTCGATTGGTTGAAGGCGTTTCATTATTCGTATGGTACCGATAGCGATCCCGATTGTTGCAACCACCATGAGAAACCAGGTGCGATTGTATAGAGCCTCCCATGACCACCGAATGATCGGAATCGTGAAAAGAACGGTGATGATGGACACCAGGAATGCCGTGCCCAAAACGATGAAAGCAACTTTCAGTCGTATATTCTTGCTCATCTCCTTACCCCAACATTCTGAATACTAACACATAAAATCATCAAGCGGTATTGAAATGCTATAAAAATGATCCACGTGCCTTACCCGATATAACAAATTGGTTGTAAGAAATACGTTACTCTCCGATGTCCTCTCGGATGACTTCGACTATGGTTTCGGCTATTTCCTCTATCATGGAATGGTCGGGCCCTTCGACAAGCACCCGAGCTTTGAGTTCCGTTCCCGAATATCGCACCAGGACGCGCCCGTCCTGTCCCAAGGTGGTTTTCGCATTATGAATCGCTTTCGTCACGGAGAGCATCTTTTCCAAGGGCTTTCTTTCCCGAACGGCGATATTCTTCTGGCATTGAGGGCATTTCTCAAGGATGGCGGCAAGCTCGCTGAGAGGTTTTTCCCGTTTAAGCATTACGGCAAGTATCTGCAAGGCCCCGATCATCCCATCGCCGGTAGTCGAGTAGTCCAGGTAAATAAGGTGGCCCGACTGCTCGCCGCCGAAATTGTATCCTCCAGCGCGCATCTTCTCGACCACATACCGATCCCCCACCCGCGTTCTGACAACCTTGCCACCGGCCTTTTCAACTGCGTGTTCCAGGCCGATGTTGCTCATGACCGTAGTTACCAGGGTTTTCTTTTTTAACCTTTCGTAGTCCAGCATATCCAGTGCACAGATGGCCATTATGCCGTCGCCGTCCACGATGTCACCACGTTCATCGACGAAAACCACTCTGTCGGCGTCGCCGTCGAGTGCGATGCCGATATTCGCGCCGGTGCGCCTTACTTCCTCGGCAATCACCTCGGGGTGTAGGGAGCCGCAATCGAGGTTTATGTTTTCACCGTCCGGTTCCACTCCTATGGCATGCACCTTTGCGCCCAACTCCTCGAGAACCATGGGAGCGTTGGCGTAAGAGGCGCCGTTGGCACAATCCAGCGCTATGATTACTCCGTCAAGGGTCATATCGGAGGGGAATATGCCTTTCAGGAACTGTATATATCGACCGCGCGCGTCGTCCACCCGAAAAGCCTTGCCGATACCGGCCCCGTTCGGACACATTCGATTCAACTCCTCGCTCTCCATTAACTTTTCGATCCGGTGTTCGATTTCGTCCGGGAGCTTGAACCCGTCGCGCATAAATACCTTGATACCATTGTCCTGGAAAGGATTATGGCTGGCGCTGATTACCACTCCGGCGTCTGCGCGCATGCCGGAGGTGATAAACGCTATTCCCGGCGTGGGAAGGGGACCGACCAATAAAACGTCCACCCCCATCGAGCATATTCCGCTCGCCATAGCCTGCTCGAGCATATAGCCCGACAGACGGGTATCTTTGCCGATCACTATGCGGTGTCGCCGGGCGCTGCCCCTGTCTTTGAAAACTGCTGCGATTGCTTTACCGAGCCTCACCATTGTTTCGGGGACAAGCGGCGTTACGTTCGCCATCCCGCGAACTCCGTCCGTACCGAAAAGATTCCGTTGTTTCTCAGCGCTCAAACAAATTCCCTCCAAATAAAAGGTCAAGAATCGATGCGATTATTATAACCGAAGGGTGAAAGCTTCTCAATATCGAGGGAACCTCTAAGAAATATGAAGCATAAAGTAACTTTGTACTTCGCACTGATTATTGGCTCGTACCGGGCTTACATGCTAAATTATGGACAATTAAATGAATAATGAAAATGCCGAAAAGAAAACAGCCGATTTGAAAAAGTTGCTGCGTTCACTGGAATCGGCGCTTGTGTGCTATTCCGGGGGCGTTGACAGCACCTTTCTCCTTAAGGTGGCGCTCGATGAACTCGGGCCGAAAAACGTTGCCGGCATACTGGTGAAAAGCGAGCTTTACCCGGCGGCGTTGATTGACGAGGCAAAATGCGTCGGCGAATCGCTCGGAGCGAAGATTGAAGAGTTCGATATGGACATCCTTCTCGTGCCGGGCGTAAGAGACAACCCACCCCTGAGATGTTATTACTGCAAACGGGAGATGCTCCACGCGGCACAGGCCCGCGCCCGGATATTGGGGCTGAAACACGTCATCGAGGGAGGCATTGTCGATGATCTTGACGATTATCGCCCCGGCAGGCGGGCGGTTGAAGAACTGGGTGTGAGAAGCCCTTTAATCGAAGTGGGACTCACCAAAGATGAGATACGCGCTGTAAGCAAAACACTCGGACTGCCCACATGGGATAAAATAAGTTACACATGCCTCGCCACGCGGTTCCCACCGGGAGAAAAAATCAACTCTGAGATACTCGAGCAGGTGGCGCGATGCGAAGAGGAAATACGTAACGAGGGGTTCAAATTGTTCAGGGTCAGGTATCATGGCGACACCGCGAGAATCGAAATTGCGCCTGAAGAATTCCCGCACATGTTCCACGAAGACCGACACAAAAGGGTTGTTGAAGCGTGCAAAAAAGCCGGTTTTCGGTACGTATCGATGGACCTCGAAGGATATCGCCCCGGCAGCATGAACGTTTATAGATCGCAACGAAACGCCCAAGACAGAAAATGAAGTTGCCTAAAATCAGGAAAAACGTTATCCCTCGAGGCGAAAAAGGCCGCCGCATAAAGAAGCGATTCGAGGATGAAAGCCTTTGCAAAAAATGCGGAAAATGTTGTTACCAGGGATTTGTGGTGTGCGGGTACTATGTGATAATGCCGGAGCTGCCTTGCAAACACCTTGTCTCGGACGGCGCCGGTCACATGATATGCAACGTATATGACAAACGAGACGGGCTGGAATGGTGCAATAATGTTTGCGCTGCGACGGTCAGGCAGGGGTTGTTTCCGCCGGATTGCGCTTATGTTCGGGGCGTCGTTAATTATCATGGGAAGATTTTGCCTCCGAAGGGAGAAGAGGAGCGGATAAGAAAAGCGTTGTTCAGGCGAGTGAAAAAAACGTCATGTCCCGACTATTTGAAGCAAGAAGACTGGCTGCGCTTTCTAATGAGGCTGTCCAAACCCATCAAGGAGTAAGTTTTGGGCCACGATGATCGCGAAGTCAGAGCGCCTTTTCAATTGCTTATAAAGCCTGTGGCGGCGGACTGCAATATGGCTTGCAGCTACTGTTTTTACCGGCACAAAAACGCCCTGTTCGACGCCGGCCCTCACAGGATGTCATACGACATGCTCGAACACATTATCAGCGATTATATGGGTTATGGATTCGACCCTGCCGTTTTTATATGGCAGGGCGGTGAGCCCACCATGGCGGGGCTGGAATTTTTCAAGAAAGTCGTCGAGTTCGAACAGGCTTATGGTCATAGGGGGCAAAGAGTCGGTAACGCGCTACAAACCAACGGGCTTTTGATCGATGATGCATGGGCGGACTTCTTGTTCGAGTATAAATTCCTCGTCGGCGCCAGCATTGACGGCCCGCCGGAGATTCATGATTTGTGCAGGCGCACCCCCGCGGGGAACGGCACTTTCGACCGTGTAATGGCTTCCGTAGACATGCTGCGCAAACGGGAAGTGGCGGTAAATATACTTTCGGTGGTCAGTCAGGCGAACGTCGAGAGGGGTGAGGAGGTTTACCGGTTTTTCCGCCGGGAGGGATTCACCGATTTGCAGTTTATCCCATGTCTTGAGAGAGATTCGACGGGCGGGCCTGCGGATTTTAATCCGACCCCGCGCCAATTCGGGAGGTTTTTGTGCGATGTTTTCGACGCGTGGCTTCAGGACGGCTTTCCCGAGGTGACCTTACGCACTTTCGAGAGCCTTATCGCCTGCGCCGCAGGTATGAACCATACCCTTTGCACCTTTTCGCCACGGTGCGGATCTTATTTCCTTATCGAGCACAACGGCGACGTTTTCCCGTGCGACTTTTTCATGGAGCCGAGATGGAAGGTAGGCAACGTCTCCGAAGCGCCGCTTGCGGATTTTTTCAAATCCGGCAGGGAGATGGAGTTTCTGCGCCAAAAACCCAACCCGGATGCGGGTTGTATTAAATGCCGCTGGTGGAAATTTTGCCACGCAGGATGCGTCAAGGACTGGATGGATTCAAAGGGAAAACCGGCGAAAAAAACTTATTTCTGTGAATCGTACAAGATGTTTTTGAGCCACTCGGAGCACGAGCTAAATCGCATCGGTATGCTTGTTTCCGGCAAGAAACCCGGCAGAAACGACCCGTGCCCTTGCGGAAGTGGAAAAAAATATAAAAAATGCTGTATGATCAAGAATAACGACGAAATTTGAACCGGCGTTTCCTTAAATTTCACACTGCAACCAAATACTCCAAGGAGGATAATGGGAATGATGACCGGAGAGGAAAAGAAGTTCCGTAATCTCATGGTGGTGTATTTCTTCTTGTTTCTCGGGGGAGGTATAAGTTTTTACCTGCGCCCGGAAAAAACACTCAGCGACATCATAACACTCGGCACGTGGCTCGGTTTCGCCCAATTCGAGCCGGTCAAAGACAAGTTTTGGGTTATTCTTACAGTTTCGTTGATGGCAACGATAGCCGCATGTTGCTTTATGGCCTCACTTAAAGTTCGCGAAACAAAATCATACGTAATACCCGTTCTTGTAAGCAAGCTGACAAGTTCCTTTTTGGGGATGAGGGAGTTCGTTGTCGGAGGGCCGCGCGGTTTTCAATACCTCGTGATAGCGCTGGTGGATTTCCCACTTTTCGTGGTGGCATTTCTGTATTACATTCGTGCCGTTCGTTCAGAGGGCGGCGGGGCGCCTCTTGAGAGAGAAATTGAGCCGGAGCCCGCTCAACCGGCGACTTGATAGAATAGCCGAGCATGGATATGTCCTCTCGTAGAGAGCGAAAAACTGGAGAAGGTAATCGGGAAAAACCTAAAGGAACTTGGATTTTGATGCCGCAATCTGCGACTTCAAACTTGAGATCACAAACTGTGACCTCAAGATAAGGATAGAAAGTATGGCTGATGAGCCTCTTGCAAAAAAACAAGGCAACCAAGCATGCTTCACCTGAGACAAGGGATTTAAATCCCTTGTCTGTCGTAACTTTAGATATACCGGTGTTAAGCAAACCATTATTTTTGCACGAAGCTCTGATAAAAACAAATAATAAAAGGAGGAAATGAAATGCCGGAGGAAATCCAGGTACCGGAGAATGTAAACCCAAAGGAGTATTTCGAGCAAATTCTGCCGAAACAATTCGAGATCGCCAAACAGCAAAACCCCATCGAGGGGATGGAAGGTACCGAGTTCAGCCTTCAATGCGACGTTGACGGCCCGAACGGAGGCTCCTGGAGCGTAATTGTCAAAGACGCAAAGGATATGGAAATAAGGGAAGGCCCTTATGAAAACGCTCTGCTTACGCTGCAATTGTCCGAATCCGATTGGAGAGATAGCGTAACGGGAAAAATCGGCCCGACAATGGACGTCAATACACAATTGAGCGGTTCCCAGGCAAAATCCCAATTTGCGGCGCTTAAAAATACCAAAGGCAAGCTTATCACGGAGCTGAAAAAACCCGACGAAAGCGTCTTCCCCACCACGATAATCTTCAACAAAGCGGATAATCCGGTCACCACCATACGCATGAATGTAGAGGATTACATTGCAATGGCCGGAGGAGAACTCGACGGCCAGACGGCCTTCATGCAGGGGAAGCTACAGATCGAAGGCGACATGATGTTCGCCATGCAGCTCAGTCAGTTCCGGTTTTGATAACGAAATGAACAAGGCCCGTCACACGCAGTGCGGGCCTCGATCGTTTTTCAGCATTATTTGATTGGGATCACTTTTTCTTTTTCTCGAAACTTTCGCGGCTTACGTCCTGCTGCGCGTCGCGGCTGTATCCGCAAGCCATTTCGAGGTCGGCGAGTATCATTTTGGCGTGTTTCTTATCGATCTTATCGGTGGGCTTTAACACTTTAAGTTTCCGTATTTTCTTCAGCCACATGATCCCTTCGTCGACGACTTGCCGGTTGTTTGTGCTTTCGCCATAGCATACAAGAGAGATGCCCAGTTCCTTGGCGTATTCGATGCGACCGGGTTCGATCTCGACCGCCTTTCGGAGCATATCGATGCTTTTTTTCTTGTCGCCTTTTATCTTATAAAGGCGCTTGATTTCAGACCATTCGGGCAAAAGCCGGTAAAAGGTACCGAGCCTGCAGTACGCATCGCCAAGTATGTTTAGTTCTCCGCGCTCAGTGCGATACGTGGCTTCCAACTCGATCACTTTAAGGTAATTTTTTTCTATTTCGAGGGCTTTTTCGAGCGAATTGAGTATGCCTTTTTGAGTGGCCTGTCGGCTCATTCCGGTAGCGTAGAACAAGTAGCACTCGGGCATTTTCGGCGCCAAGGCCATGCACTTTTTGGAAAGTCCCCCCATTCTGGTATAATTGTCATGGCGCGCCTGATGGGCCTTCCCGGACATGCCTTCAGCCATGTCGTACAGGTTGAGAGCCGTACGCCAATATATTTCGGCCTTTTCCACATTGCCGGGGGTCGTCGCCAGCGCTTTCCTAAGAATCTTATTGGACTCCTGGTATTTATGCGCAATCCACAGTTTTTCGGATTTGCTTATGAGTTCCCCGGCGCTTAACGCCAGTATCACCGCCACCACCGGGAACACCGCTATCGGCGAATAAAACAGTTTGAATTTGATTGCAATCCGCCTCCTTTAATCGGTAGTTCAGGCTATCTGAGCATAAAACGCTTTTAGGCAAATAGCAAGCGCGACTCATTGTATAAAACCGGAAGTCGCTCCGAATTTAAATAAGGTGAGAAGCATATCATATGACAACGGCTCTTCATGCAAGAGAACGACTTCATAAATAATTTGGTATATGTGATTTCGGAGCACGGAAAAGCGGATCGGGGCATAACCGTGGTGTTACGATTTCCCCCGACGATTGACAAAAGATGAACTGGAAACAAAGCTAATATAGTGTATTTGATGATAAAAACCGCCGAAGCGGTTTTGCCTGCGTTTCTTATTATGGGCCTTGGCTGGCTGCTGCGCCGTGTCGGTTTATTCACCGAGGAACTGGTATCGGGATTAAATCGTGTAGCGTTTTTGGCGATATTTCCCATATTTCTGATTCAAAAAATAGGTTCTCAACCTCTTGGAGAAGTTTTCAACGGCGCGCTGATATCCGGCACGCTCATAAGTTACTGCTTAATATGGCTGATTGTGTTTGCGCTCGTAAAACTGAAAGGTGACGTGGATCCTCAACGGGCTGGAGTTATAGTCCAAGGCGCTTTCCGGCCCAACACTGCGGTTTTGGGTCTTGCGATTTTGTCAGGGGCGTGGGGCGATGCGGTGTTCGGGCCCGGCGGAATGCTTCTGGGGGCGGTGGTGCCTTTTCTAAACGTTTTCTCGGTGCTTGCGCTGCTTTTGCCGCACCGTGACCGGGGAGGGCTGAAAGGTTTCGGTCGCATGGCCCTGGCGGTGGCGTCAAACCCTTTTATTATAGGCGCGTTGCTGGGCACCGCACGAAGCGCCTCGGGTATAAAACCGCCCGTCGTAATAGATAGCGCATTCGAGTTGCTATCCGATATGGCTATCCCGGTGATGCTCCTCTGCGTGGGAGGCAACTTGCGGTTGGAAAAATTGAGAAGCGATCTGGGAGCTACGCTTCCAACATCGTTTATAAAGCTTATTTTTATGCCGGCTTTAACATGGGCCGTTCTGGGAGGTATATTTCATCTCTCCGGCATGGTTCTGGCCATAGGCGTTATTTTCGCAGCCGCTCCTACCGCTATGGTGAGTTTCATTATGGCGGACCAGATGAAAGGGGACTCCGACCTCGCCGCGTCGATATTGGTGATGACGAGTTTATTCTCGATAATCACCATGAGCTTGTGGCTGGCGGCGCTTTTCCGATGGGGTTAACCTATCCCTTACAATGCCGCGAAACAAAGTCATTAAACTGACCGGCCGAGACGACCGCGTGCTGTACATACTGGGTACCGCCGGCCAGATACCCACCCGGCGGCGTAATCCCATTGCGGCGCTGTTCAGGTGGAGAGGTCACGGGTTTCTGCTTGACGCCGGCGAAGGCGCTCAGCGGCAGATGTTTCGCATGGGGCTGGCCGTCGGGGACGTGGACACCGTGCTCATCAGCCATTTTCACGGAGACCACGTGCTCGGATTGCCGGGCATTATACAGAGCTTGAGCTTGCAGACGGAGGAAAGATCGCTGCGTATTGCATATCCCGCTTCGGGAGAAAGGTTTCTGCGCAACCTGCTGCGTTCTTCGATATACCGGCAAAAAATCGGGATCGTCGAGGAGCCGGTGAGTGTCGAGGGCGAGTTCCTTCGGCAAGATGACCTTCGCCTGTTCGCGTACAAGCTTCAGCACAAAACCGTCTGCTGGGGATACGCACTCCAGGAGGACGACAAGGTAAAGTTCGACCCCGAAAAAATCGCCGCCGTCGGCCTTACTAACAACCCGCTGCTTAAAAAGATAACGCTCGATAGCGGCGTCGAGTTCGAGGGGAAAGTCATCACCTGCGACATGGTCGGCGAAAAAAAACACGGGTTTAAAATGGGATTTATCGCCGACACCAGGCTTTGCCCCGCCTGCGACCTGATCGCGGCGAACTGCGACCTGCTTTTGTGCGAATCCACTTACCTGGCCGAGGACGAACAAATGGCCCGTGAAAACGGACACCTCACTTCACACCAGGCTGCCGAAATAGCCGCAAGAAACAACGTCAAAACCCTCGTGATTACCCATTTCAGCCAACGCTACCAGGACAGAGAAAAACTCCTCCTAAAAGAAGCACGGGAAATATTCACAAACACAATAATGGCCGAAGACCTGATGACCGTATACGCTTAAACGACGCAGCCACGCGGCCAAATGCGGTGATGTCGAATAGCCGGCTGAATTCAGTTTCAGTGTCATTCTTCGTAATGTTCAATGTTCCCGTTCATGTTTTGGTGTTTTTCCTTCATCCAATCGGCCACGAAGCGCGGGCGTCGAGGTCGAGGGGGGCGTTTTCTCCCCGGGCGAGCGCCGGTGTCCCTGCTGCTGCTATCATCGCGGCGTTGTCCGTACAAAGCGACGCGGTAGGATGAATCACCTCGATGTCATACTCGCCGGCCTTCTCCTTCATCAATTCCCTCAACCTGCCGTTCGACGCGACGCCGCCGGACATCACGATATTATCCAGCTTTTCGCGCCGTGCGGCTTTCACCGCCTTCGCCACAATAGCGCCGATGCATGCTTCCTGGAAAGACGCGGCGACGTCCGCAACTTGGTATTCCACTTCGTCCGCCACCGCTCTGGCGACGGCGCTTTTCAAGCCGCTGAAGCTGAAGTCGAAATCGTCCTTGCCGGTAAAAGCCCTTGGGAACTTAAAAGCCTTCGCGTCGCCTTCGTGGGCCAGTTTTTCAATCACCGCGCCGCCCGGATAGCCCAGTCCGAGAAGTTTTGCCACCTTATCGAAAGCCTCTCCGGCGGCGTCATCGCGGGTTTTGCCGATAAGCTTGAACGTCTCGATCCCCTCGACGCGCAATAAGCTTGTGTGCCCGCCGCTGGCCACCAACCCCAGGAACGGGAACCCGACCTCCCGCTCGAGTTGCACCGCGCACAGATGCCCCGCCAGATGATGCACGTCCACCACCGGTTTGGACGAAAAGTAACCCAGCGAGCGGGCGAAACCGATGCCCACCAGCAGGCACGCCACCAGCCCCGGGCCGCAAGTCACGGCTATGCCGTCCAAGCCTTCGAGGGCGATCCCGGCGTCATCCAGCGCCATATTAACCACCGGGACGATGTTTTCGATATGCGCGCGGCCGGCGAGTTCCGGCACCACGCCGCCATAAGGACGGTGGATGTCAACTTGCGAACTTACAACGTTGGAAAGGATGCGACGGCCGTCTTGCACAACAGCAGCAGCCGTCTCATCGCAAGAACTTTCGATCCCCAAAACCAGCATGTAATAACTCCCCGGTTGCGCGTATTCGAGCTTGATGGATAATAATTCTCAGTAGTTCGAGATGCCAAATCGAACTGAATCTATTGTAACTATTGACGTTATCCGGGTCAACGACGAATTGGTGAGCCATGACGCATATCCCGAACGAATACGGCGATAAAGAGCTTGTGTGGATATACGATTTCGAGTATACCGAGACGCGCGACTTACCGCTTTATGTGGAATGCGCCCGCCGGTTCGGGTCGCCGGTGCTCGAACTCGGTTCAGGCACGGGCCGGGTGAGTATACCGCTGGCCGAAGCGGGTTTCGAGGTGTGGGGCGTCGAGGCGGCGCCGCTTATGATCGAGCGATGCCGCGCGAAGATGGAGTCGAACCCCAACGCGCCGCTCGATATAAAAATCGTCGAAGGCGATATGACGAATTTCGACCTGGGGCGAACCTTCCCGCTGATTATTATCCCGGTCAACACATTTCTGGTGCTTGACCGCGAAGGCCAACGATCATGCCTCGAATGCTGCCGGCGATGCATCGCGCCGGACGGAGCGCTTGTTATAGACGTGTTTCATCCTTTCGGGCCCTCGAGGGCCTACCATCACTCGGGCGAAATCGACGGCGTCGAAAAGCCGGTCTGCACGCGCCCCCACCCGCAAACCGGCAACCCGGTGCGAAGGTTCGTATCGCAAAAAATGGATTTCTTCAACCAGATCGCGCACATAACCAATACGTACATAGAAGATGCGCCGGAAGGTACGAAAAAGTGGAATTTCACCGAAAATATCTCGTTTGTCTATCGTTTTGAAATGGAGCTTATGCTCGAAGCGGCGGGAATGGAGACGTACAATATATTCGGTTGGTACGACGGTATGCCGTTCGAGCCGGACAGTGAACTTATGATATTCATCGCCCGTCCGATCGGCGCGTAGCCCCGTTGACCGGGCAAGAAAAATATGGTAAAGATTCATGTTAGATAACAAATGTTCTTTTAGTTCGATTTGCCTGTTAAGTTTCAATAGCTTACTACCCGAATGGGAAATGAAGTTCCCATTACCTATTCACTCCGGTCTCTAAAAGCCGGCGAAAAAAGAAGGAGGAACTCGAATTATGGTAGGTATCACTTCATACGGGGCCTATATTCCCCGATACCGCCTTAGCAGGATGGCCATTTACATGAATATCGGGTGGTTCAATCCGGTGACCATGGCGGTGGCTCAAGGGGAAAAGGCGGTCGCAAATTACGATCAGGACAGCGTTACCATGGCTGTCGAGGCCGGCATCGATTGCATTAAAGGCGCCGATGCGGCAAGTATCGACAAGCTGCTGGTAGCATCAACCACCATGCCTTACAAGGAGCGCCAGAATTCAGCCATTGTGGCGGCGGCGCTCAACCTGAAATCCGACATCAGCAGTGTTGACGTGACGGTGGGCGTGAAAGCGGGCACCACTGCGCTGCTGGAAGCTGTGGATTCCGTAAAAGGCGGTTCCGCCGAGAATGCGCTTGTGACCTCCGCCGACTGCAGGCTGGGCAAAATGGGCAGTATGCAGGAGATGTTCTTCGGCGATGGGGCCGCAGCGTTGCTCGTCGGCGCCGATAATGTCGCGGTCGAGGTCAAAGACTCTTTTTCCCTCACGTATGACTTCGCCGACCACTACCGGGACGAAGATATGAAATTCGACCGCACGTGGGAGGAGCGCTGGATACGTGACGAAGGCTATTCGAAATTCATACCGGAAGCCGTAAACGGCCTTCTGAACAAAACGGGTTTGACCATCGGCGATTTCGCCAAGGTAATATATCCCTGCCATTTCGGCCGCGTGCATAAGAGCATCGGCAAGAAGCTCGGAGTCGCGCCCGAGCGATTGCAACCTAACATGTATGAGACGGTGGGTGACGCGGGCGCCGCGCATCCGCTACTTATGCTCGTTGCGGCGCTCGAAGAAGCCAACCCCGGAGATAAGCTTCTGCTCGTAAGCTTCGGCTCCGGCGCCGACGCAATATGCCTCGAAGTCACGGACGCGATAAAGGGCATCAAGGACAAAAAAGGCGTAAAGGGAAACCTCGAACAAAAAACCGAATTGCCCAGCTACCAGAAATACTGCGTCTTTAAGGACATCGTGCCGGTGGAGATGGGCATACGAGGTGAGTTGGAGCCGGCGAGCGCATTCACATCGCTGTGGCGCGGTCGCAAGGCCGTGTTGGGACTTGTAGGATCGAAATGCAAGGACTGTGGTACTCCGGTCTTTCCGCCGCAGCGCATTTGCCCCAATCCCGACTGCCAGGCGGTGGACAATTTCGAGGACTACGACTTCAGCGACAAGCCGGGAAAAATATTCACCTACACCGGAGATATGCTGGCCTTCAGCTTCGACCCGCCTGCCGTCTACGGCATTGTGGACTACGAAGGAGGCGGCCGGCAGTGGATGGACTTTACCGACTGTTCTCTCGATTCGATAAAGGTCGGCATGCCCGTCAAAATGAGCTTTCGGCGCAAATACGTCGATAAAGTACGGGGCGTACACGGCTATTTCTGGAAAGCTGTTCCGGTGGCCGGGTAGGTCGGCAAGGAAAGGAGCAAACGCTATGGCGGATGGAATTAAAGATAAGGTCGCGATCCTCGGCATGGGTTGCACTAAATTTGGAGAACTCTGGAACAAAAGCCCGGACGATCTGATGGTGGACGCATTCATCGAATGTCTCGATGACGCAGGTATAGAAAAGAGCGAAATCGGCGCTGCGTGGTACGGTACCTGTTTCGACGAGGTTAACGTAGGTAAAAGCGCATGCTCGATGTCCGTAGCTCTTAAATTGCCTTTCACTCCCGTAACGCGGGTCGAGAACTTCTGCGCCAGCGGCACCGAAGCGTTCCGGGGCGCATGCTATGCGGTCGCATCCGGCGCAACGGATATTGCGCTGGCCCTTGGAGTCGAAAAGCTCAAAGATATAGGCTACGGCGGCTTGCCGGATTTCGGAGCCGCTATGGGGACATTCCAAAGGTTCATATTCCCGAACGCTACCGCGCCGGGCGCTTTTGCCATGATGGCCACTCGATATTTCGACAAATACGGCCTCGATCCCGAGGAAGGCAAACAAACCCTGGCGAAAATATCCGTAAAAAGTCACGCAAACGGCGCGAAAAACCCGAAAGCACATTTGCGTAGAGAGGTCAGCGTCGACCAAGTAGTAAACGCGCCTATCATCGCATGGCCGCTCGGGTTGTTCGACTGCTGCGGAGTCAGCGACGGCGCCGCGTGCGCTATCGTCACCACGCCGGAAATCGCCAGAAGCATCAAGAAGAAAGACCCGGTACTGGTCAAGGCGCTGCAAATCGCCGTCACGAGCGGTGAGGAGCTAATGTACACCGAGTGGGACGGCCATCATGTCGAGACCACCACTCGCGCGGCGGCAAAGGCTTACAAGGAAGCCGGGATCAAAAACCCGCGTGAAGAAATCAGCATGATGGAATTACACGACTGCTTCTCGATCACGGAGCTCGTCACATACGAGGATTTGCAAATTTCGCCGCGCGGTAAGGCCAAGGAAGACATCGACGAGGGATTCTTCGAGCTTGACGGACGGATTCCCTCCCAGCCGGATGGCGGCCTGAAGTGCTTCGGGCACCCCATCGGGGCCAGCGGTCTGAGGATGCTATACGAAATGTACCTTCAGCTCAACGGTAACGCCGACGAGCGGCAGATAAAAGACCCGAAAATAGGACTCACTCACAATCTCGGCGGATTCCCCGCTCTGAGTATATGCAGCGTCGCCATCGTCGGACGATAACTTGAGACCTGAAACTTGAAACCCAACTACCCGGGGGCAGGCAAAAAGCCTGCCCCTTTTTTAAGGATGAAACAATTAGATGCGAAAACAAAAAAATCTCAGGAATCTAATTTGCTCATTTTGTTCCGGCAAATGTGAATCTTGCATAAAATGGATGCGCCGATCTCTATCATAATGTAAAATTTGTTTAAGAAATTGCCGTACAATTAAGCATGCGCACACTATGCTTTGGTAATCCGGTATGTTGAAGATAAAGATCGTAATGAATACGGCCATGGAGGAAATTTACTCGAAGAAGTGTTGCGGGTATCATGACCTCAACCTCGAGATACAGATATGGAACGAGGGACCGGGGACGTTGTCCGTACCGAGTTATTTAGACCTCGAAGGGGATGAGGGGGTCGAGCGGGTGGATAACCTCATGCCGCACGGCACGCATAAACTTCAACCGGGCCGGCAGATGAGCTTTTATTGCTACATGGATGAAGTGCGTCTGAGCCGTTTCGATAAGCTGGTGATGTACGACGAAGCGGGCAACGCGTATCGAATTGAAATTGGCGCCGTCGAATCGAGCCCGTAAAAGGTTCGATAAATCAAACCTCTACATGATGAGACCGTTGCATAATTGTGCGACAAAAAAAGGGGGGAGTATAAGCTCCATTACGCATCTTGTTGCTATAATAAAAGTTATATGCTACTAATTAGTCTAAGCAAACGTTACAAAGGAGGATTTAGATGTTGAGAAGAACTTTAATGTGTTTCTTTGCTTTAATATTTGTTATAAGCGGTTGTCCAAAGCAAGAGATTTCCGAGCCTGCTCCGCCGCCTCCACCACCGAGTAAGCCCGCAACAAAATCGCCGCAGCGTATTTTCTCGGCCGTACCGAGCCAAAGTACCTCTGTTTTCGAGAGCAATCCCCACCAGGGTCTTCTGGTAAAAAGCCGAGGGAAGGAGCGGGTGGCCTACGACATGGCGACACCGTTTAGTGAAACAATTACTTTAGAATCAGGACAACGCTGCTTTCTAGCCGGAGATGCCTCCGGCCAGGCAGGGTGGTCGATAGACGATTTCCTGCTCATAGAAATTCAGGGCACTGCAGAAACAAAGCGCTTCATAATAGGTACGACCGCATCCGTCTATTATAAGGGAAATCTTGTTGAACAACTGGGCACTACCGGATCCAATTTCTCTCCCGACGACATAGACCTTACTCCTCATCTTCCCAAAGGGGAACCGGTTAAATTGACCATATCCGCTTTGGACTTCGTCGGCATCGGTCATGTGAGCGACTTGTATCTGATCATCCGTTGAAAAAAGCTTGGGCATTGGCAATTAAGAGGTATACGTTACCAAATATTCGAGAGGAAGTATTTGGGTTAAGCGAGTAAGTTCGGTAAATATGCCGGCTCAGCTAAGCATTCCCTCGATGATCAGATCTGTTGCTTCGTCCTCATTTAAGCCTCTGGAGAGCAGTGTTTGAAGTTGCTTGGAGTCCACACTTCCGATGGCGGCTTCGTGAGTTACGTGTGCGCCCGGATGGTTAACTTCCACGATTGGCACCGCTTTGGCCAAGGCCTCTCCTTGCACAATCTCCTTGCAATCCACGTGTCCCCGTGCGCCACGGGCGTGTGCGGTGATAGTATTGTATACTACGGCCTTCGCCGTCTCTCTCAACGCGATGTACGACTGCAAAACCGCCCGTGCGTTTTCTCCAAGCAGGTGACCGGTTTCATGAATGACGATCGAGTCATCACCGCGGCCGCTTATGCGGGCCATTAGTTCCAGCACGCTTTCGGCATGGCAGGTAACCTCGTAATCAATATCCAGCTTGCCGACCCGGCCTTTGATGAGTTCGAATTCCGTCTTAAAACGGGCCCTTTCCTCGAGATTGATTTTAGCTTTGGGTATTACGTTCACTCCTCCGTGAGGGCCGTGCACGTGCCGCTCGAAGTAGCCGTACTCGGCTCCCGGACCGATTTGGATCGTGGCGTCCATCTTATGTTCTACTTCCACTGCGTTCGGGAACGTGCAATGTGCGACTACTGAAGCCTTTGCGTCCTGTTCCACATCTAAATTCAGTCGTATATGCTGAAGGCCCGTCTCCGGAAGCACGCCGAAGCAGAGTTGAACGGGCTTTTCGATCTTAACCCCCCGGGTAATACGTATTTCGGCTTCGATCCCGTCTGTTTTCTCGGCGGTTTCCACCTTCAGTCCCGGAACGAGATGAGCTCCCACGACTTCGTTGCCATGGACCACCAGTCGCGCCGCATCCGGTTCGTGCTTGTGCACGTCTACCCCTATCGATTCGTAAAGTTCCCGGGTAATTTCCTTATCATTCATAGCGCATCTCCGAAATCCGGCACGTTCTGGTGGTTGCATGATATGCACTTGCTTTTGAAATACTTCTCTATCTCTCCCACCGATCCTTTGTCTATCAATTGCCCGTGGCAAATCAAAAACGCATGCTCGGCCTGCTCGAGAACAGCCAGGCTGTGAGTGATGAGAACTACCGTCGTTCCTTTCGCCTTCAGTCCCTTGATCGTGCTGAATATACGCTCGATGGCCTCGACATCAATTCCCGAATCCGGCTCGTCCATAAGGACAAGCTTCGGCTCCATGGCAAGGATGGATGCTACCTCGATTCTTTTCCTCTCCCCTCCACTCAGGGTTTTATCCATAGCTCGGTTCATATAGTTTTCAGGGCTCAATCCCACTTCGGCCAGAACTTCTTTGACCCGCTCCGAGGTTTTGACTTTGGCCCCCGCTATAATGAAACGATAGACGGTCAGGCCCTCGAAACGCGCCGGCTCCTGCCAGCCAAGGGTAATCCCGCGCCTGGCCCTTTCATCAATGGGAAGATCCTTTAACGATTCTTCCTTAAAAATGATGTCGCCCTCATAGTCCGTATAGCCCGGCAGTCCCATGATCACGTTCGCAAGCGTGGACTTGCCCGCTCCGTTAGGACCGACCAATGCGTGAATATGACCTTCCCAAAAATCGATGGTCAGGTGGTTTATAACGTCTTTACCGCCAAGCTTCAGAACAACATCCCGTACTTCAAGAATACCCATTTTTCATTCTCCTTGTACTTTAGTAGTGCGAAGTTCAGAAGACGAAATAAGTTCACACTGATAACTTCGCACCATTCCACTCACAGGAGTGCGGTGCTGAAATATCTTTCGGCGCGGTCGGGCAGTACGGTGGCGATGTTGCCTTTGATTTTTTTGGCCAACTTCCTGGCGCCCCACACGTTCGCGCCCGACGATATGCCCACCAGCAGGCCGAAATCCATGCCGAGTTGTCTGGTGGTTTCGATAGCATCCTCGTCCGTAACCTCCACGACATCGTCAACCATCGAAACGTCCAGTATGGCGGGAATAAACCCGTCACCGATCCCCTGTATCTGGTGCAGTCCCGGCTCGTGCCCCAACAGCGCGGCGACGTTTTTCGGCTCGACGGCCACAATTTTCACGTCGGGTTTGCGTTCCTTGAGGAACTTTCCCACTCCCTGCAAAGTGCCGCCGCTGCCTACTCCGGCGGCAAAGCAATCTATGTCGCCCGTCATCTGCCGCCACAATTCGTGTGCAGTCTCCTCATAATGCACTCTCGGGTTGTCGGGATTCTCGAATTGCTGCGGCACGAATATGTGTTTATCCTCCGCCGCCATATCATTGACCCGCTCGACTGCGCCGGGGATGCCGTCTTTGTCGGCAGTTAACACAAGCTCCGCACCAAGCGCCTTTATAAGCTTCTTGCGCTCCTCGCTCATGCCTTCCGGCATGACGATGACAACGCGGTAGCCTTTCAGCCGTCCGACCAACGCTATACCTATACCCGTGTTACCGGAAGTAGGTTCGACGATGACCGAGTCGGGCTTGAGCCTCCCGTCCCGTTCCGCTCCTTCGAGCATCGCCAGCGCCACCCGGTCCTTGATGCTGCCACCGGGGTTAAGAAACTCGGCCTTCGCGAAAATGCTTTCCCCCTTCAACTGGAGTAAAGGAGTATTGCCTATGAGATCAAGGATGTTGTTCGTCAGCATAATTACCTCTTATTTTCCCAAAACACGACTGAAGTAACAGTGCTCTCGTACTCCAGCCGATTTTCACGATAATATTCCCCTGCCTATAAAATAGCATTTATTCGGCATTTATAACACCTTGATCCGTCTTTTTGTTTGAGTAAAATCCCCGATTATGGTAAAATCACTATTGTTGAAAAGGAACTATAGATGAACAAGGGAATAAAAGGCGCACTCATCTGGGTATTTATCATCGGCGTGGTGATTCTTCTTTACCAGCTCATCAGCCAAACGCAGAAGCCGGCACAAGAGATCAGCTTCAGCCAATTTATGCAAAGCGTGCATGCCGGCGAGGTGGCCGAAGTGCTCTTCGAGGGTGACGGGATGCAAGGGAAGATCGAAGGGAAATTCACCAACGGCAAAGAGTTCCGCACTTACGGACTGATCGATTGGGAAGTTTATCAGGTACTTCAGCAAAAATCCGCAAAGCCCGGTAAAACCGCCGGAGCGGTGAAGGTTAAATACCGTGAGGCTAAAAGCAGCCTGATGTGGCAGCTACTTAGCTTCTGGTTGCCGATGATCATCATCGGGGCATTATTCTTCTTCCTGTTGAGGCAGATGCAGAGCGGCGGATCGAAGGCGATGAACTTCGGAAAAGCCCGCGCAAGACTCCTCACCGAACAATCCAAGCATGTCACATTCGATGACGTTGCGGGAGTGGACGAGGCGAAAGAAGAGCTCGAGGAAATAGTCGAGTTTCTCAGAGACCCCAAGAAATTCACCCGGCTGGGCGGCCGCATACCCAAGGGGGTTCTGCTGGTAGGCCCGCCCGGAACGGGCAAGACACTTCTCGCAAGGGCCATTGCAGGTGAAGCGGGCGTACCGTTCTTCAGCATATCCGGTAGCGATTTCGTCGAGATGTTCGTCGGGGTGGGCGCGAGCAGGGTGCGGGATTTGTTCATACAGGGCAAAAAAAACGCGCCGTGCATTATCTTCATCGATGAACTCGATGCCGTCGGCAGATGGCGGGGCGCAGGACTGGGCGGCGGACATGACGAGCGAGAGCAGACTCTTAACCAGTTGCTTGTCGAGATGGACGGCTTCGAGTCCAATGAGGGCGTCATTTTAATCTCGGCCACCAACCGCCCGGACGTGCTCGATCCGGCGCTTTTGCGCCCCGGCAGGTTTGACCGGCGGGTAGTCGTACCCAGGCCGGATTTGAGAGGCCGAGAGGGAATACTCAAGGTGCATACCCGCGAGATACCTCTGGCAGAGGATACATCCCTCGAGATCATCGCAAGGGGCACACCCGGTTTTTCGGGTGCAGACCTCGAAAACCTCATAAACGAAGCGGCCTTGATGGCGGCCCGAAAGAGCAAAGATAACGTTGACATGGATGACTTCGAGTGGGCCAAGGACAAGGTGCTCATGGGCAGCGAGCGCAGAAGCATGGTCTTGAGCGATGAAGAAAAGAGAAATACCGCCTACCACGAGGCCGGACATGCGCTCGTCGCATTGATGCTGCCCGGGACGGACCCTGTGCACAAGGTCACCATCATACCTCGAGGAATGGCTCTGGGCGTTACGATGCAATTGCCGGAGGAAGACAAGTATAACCTCACAAGGGTGCAGGCGCTCAATAAAATCACCGTTATGATGGGAGGCCGGGCGGCTGAGGAAATCGTACTCGGCCAGCAAACCACAGGCGCAGGCAACGACATCGAGGAGGCCACCGAACTGGCAAGGCGTATGGTTACCGAGTGGGGGATGAGCGACAAACTCGGGCCGCTGGCTTTCGGAAAAAAGGACGAGCAGGTTTTCCTCGGCAAAGAAATATCGAGATCGCGTGAGTACAGTGAGGCTACGGCTATCGATATAGATAGCGAGGTGCAGCGTATAGTCACCGAAAGCCACAAAAAAGCGACGCAAATACTCAACGATAAAACCAAAGTCCTTCACGCGATGGCCCAGGCACTGCTCGACAGGGAAACACTGACCGGTAATGAAATACAAATACTTCTGGAAGGTGGGGAGTTGCCGCCGCTCCCGGTACCGGAACCTTCCCCGGCCACTCCTGTTCCGGAAACTGAATCCTCCGAGGTTGCCGATTCGGAGTCTTTCCCCGTGCCACCGGGCGCAAAGCCCGACCCGCAAGTCACTTAATCAGTGCGAAGTGCGGAGTTTCTTCGCACTTTTTACAACCCTGCCTTGAGGAAAATGTGTAGCGCTTTATAATCCTTTTACATGGTAAAAGCATATTTTTTATCAAAAGACAGGTTTCGGTTGAGGGATATTGAGGACGAGAGCCGCCGCGCTGTCGAGTTGCAGTGGCGCGATCTCGGAGGGGAGACTCTTTCCGGCCCGGTGGACGCATTGGACCTCGCCGACGGTTCGCCGGCCCTTTTCAGACGTTTGGCGCAAGCTCTTGGAGAGAACGACCTTACGGCAAATGCAGCGCACTCCATCAGCGCAAGATTAGAGGGAGCCAGCCGGCGGAGTTGGAAGTTGCCGCAGGCAAAGGGCGGTTTTATCGAAGTCGGCTCGAAACCGGTTATAATTGGCGTCGTCAATATAACTCCCGATTCGTTCAGTGACGGTGGGAAGTACTTCACTTTCGACAGGGCGTATGAACAGGGGAAACTGCTTGAGGAACAGGGCGCCGATATATTGGACATAGGCGGGGAATCCACCCGGCCGGGGGCTGAGCCGGTGGATATCGAAGAGGAGTGCCGCAGGGTCATTCCGGTTATCGAGCACCTGGCCACCGATCTGGATATTCCAATCAGTATCGACACGCGCAAATCCCAGGTGGCCCAACGCGCCCTGGCGGCCGGAGCGAGCATTATCAACGATGTGACCATGTTGACTTACGATCCGTCACTGGCCCAAATCGCCGCTCGAGAGGGCGCCGCGCTTATTTTGAGCCATATTCGCGGAACGCCCGCCGATATGCAGCGTGATCCGTACTACGACGACCTTTGGCCGGAGATTATCAATGACCTCGAGGCCGCAGTGGATAGGGCCGTTGAACGCGGCGTCGATACGGACGCCATTGTGCTTGACCCGGGTATAGGTTTCGGCAAGATGCTCGAGCACAACCTCGGCATACTCAAAGGACTCCACGCGCTCGAAGCCTACGGCAAGCCCGTGCTCGTAGGACCGTCACGTAAAAGATTTATCGGCGACGTACTGGATTTACCTCCCGAGGAGAGATTGGAAGGCACCATCGCCGCATGCGTTATGGCGCTGGGCAACGGGGCGACGATGTTCCGCGTGCATGACGTTCTTGCTCACCGCAGAGCTCTGGATCTGGCATGGGCCGTATACAACTCCCGATCAGACGCATAGTGTACCGGATCAAAGATATTGATCGTGCCTCCCGGTGACATAAACCCCTTTCACTAAAAACAAAGCCCCCGAATAATACGGGGGCTCTTATTTTCTTTATTAACTCTTCCTCATGGGGTCCTTGGTGGAGGTGGCGGCGGCGGTGGAGGCGGAGGCGGTTCCGGAGGCGGCGGTGGGGGTGGAGGCTCGGGAGGTTTGGTGCATATAGGGTCTTCGGTGTCCGGCACCAATATGAAATTCAGTGTGGGGTTGTCATTTATTTTGAAAAACTGGTATTGAGATTTGAAACATTTCTTACGGATTTCAACGACTTTTCGTTCCCAATCTCCCTGTGGGTTTTTATTGAAAAGTACATCGTACTTCAGTGGCGTAAGACCTACTTTGGCCTTATCAATATATACGCTTGCTCCCTGTGGATCGGAAGTTATGTTTAATTGAACGCTTGGAGGAGAACAAGCGAGCGCCGCCAATAGTAAAAGCGCGACCGACGCGCCACAGATTAATCGCTTTAACATTGTTTAATCTCCTTCATTTACGAGGAAGAAATCGGTCTTCACTCCATTTTGTCCAATTGGAAGAGCACGTTTGTGGAGTCGGAATAATAATGGTATCTCTGTTGTGGCATATAGCCTTTTTTCTTCACTATAATCACGCGCCTTTCCGATTTATAGTCTTTGTAAGTAAGGTCGCGTTTTAAGGGAGTTTGCCCGACTACTTCTCCGTCTATGAATACAGTGGCTCCCTGGGGCTCGGAGTTTATGACAATCTGTTTTGTTTTGGGCGCCCGGCATGCCAAGACGGCGAACACCATCAACAAAGCTAACACAGTTGATACGGCAGTTTTTCTTTTCACGACCATTCCTCTCCTTACAATATTTTTCTGATAGACGATAAACGTGGTTACGGCAACCTCGGAGGCGGTGGCGGTGGAGGCGGTGGAGGAGCAATCTTCTTCTCTTTTACCAGCTCGAAATGCACTCGCGGCGGATCGTTGTGATAAACGCTTTTCCGCTTGGTGACATATCCCTTCTTTTTTACAATCAATTCGTGACGTATTAGTCCCTGATCCGGGTAATCCAGGTTGATCTCAAACTCCATGCTGATATTGACGGGAGTGTTCCCGACGGGCGCCCCATCCACGAGAACTTCCGCCCCCGGAGGATTGGAGCTTATCGAGAATTGCTTTGAAATTCGCTTTCTTGAGACACATGAAAGGGAAACTGCCAAAATAAGTCCAATAACGCCTAGAAATATCCAATGTTTTCTTTTCATCATTCTCTCCCATTTTGGTTTTTTGTTAATCGTTACCATTGTACCACAGGTGATCCGGCAATGTCAACATTTGGCCTGAAATCTCTTAATTACATTGCAGCCCACGCAATATTTTGAACTCCGTACGGCGGTTGATCTGGTTGCCTCTTTTCGGATGGCAATTGGGATCAATCGGCCTGGTTTCCCCGTAACCGACGGCGGTGATCCTATCGGGGCTTATACCTTGCGTGACAAGGTATTGCCTGCACGACCCGGCACGCGCCTCGCTGAGTCTCTGGTTGTAAGAATCGCTTCCAACACAATCGGTATGGCCGCCGAGTTCGACGCTGATAGTGGGGTATTCGCGCATAAGAGCCACCACGCGGTTGAGGGCGGGATAGCTTTCGGGCTTGAGAGTGGACTTATTGAAATCGAAGAATATGTTGGGTAAAACTACGCCTTCCCCGGGAACCATGGGTTTGAGCGGGATGTCCAGTCTCAAATTTTCGCCCGCCTTCTCTTCCGGGATGTTGTAGTTTGTTTCGTAAGGGAAAAAACATCGAGCCTTGACCGTTAATACGTACTTCCTGCCAGGATCGATTATGGCCGTGTACTTGCCGGTGCGCGGGTGAGATTGGTCTTGCTTCACCACATCGCCGGTAGTGAAATCGACCAGTTTTATTTCCGCCGGCCGGCCGATTGGCTTGGCTTTGACTTTACGCCGTGCGCCCGTTACAGGATCAGTCAGGTATACTCCGGCTCTGGCGTCGGGTTTTCCGACGGTTTTCACGTTGAAAACGATGCCGGACAGGGTAGTGATCTTTTTGGGCCTGAGCTGATACGGCAAGGGTACCTGGAAAATATCGAAGTCACCGATACTACCGGGCCTGCCGCTCGCGGAAAGGTAACCCAAATCCCCCGAAGCGGGTATGGTGAAGAAATAGTCATCACCGGTGGTGTTTATGATTTGCCCGGGGTCGTAAGAGCCGAGGTTGATGGTGTTTCCGAATTTCCCGTCCGCCTGCAAAGTCGAGCGGAAAATGTCCAGACCGCCTCGACCGCCTCTGCCGTTCGAGCTGAAATAAAGGCTTACGCCGTCCGCATGTATGAAGGGCGATGTGTCGGCTGCGGTGGTATTTACGGCGTTGCCCAATCGCTGCGGTTGGCTCCATGTGGTGCCCGAAAGTACGGAGCGATAAATGTCATGATCCTGATAGAATTTCTTGTAGTCTTTCGGCCATTTATGAGGGTAATCCCCGTCGCAATATTTCCAGTAAGATTCCGGCAATCCCACCGGCCTTTCGCTGACGAAATAAAGTGTCCTCCCGTCGGCGGCTATGCTGGGTCTCGAGTCCCAAAACGGCGTATTTACCGGTTTGCCCATGTTTACCGGGGGGCTCCACATATCGCCGCTGAGGTGAGACCAGTAGAGATCGCAACTTCCGTATCCTTTGCGCTGTTTGGGCGGTGTGCCGGGTTCGTCGCATATAGCGAAAATAACCATGGTCTGGCTGGGAGTTATGGTACAAGTGCCCTCGGGTAAAGAAGTGTTTATCGGCGGCCCGAGGTTTTGTGCAGGACCCCACGTGGATCCAACGCGCTTACTGAACCAGAAATCCGTTTCGCCGCGCCCGCCCTGGCGGTTCGAGGTGAAATACAGGGTGTTGCCGTCGGTGCTTATCACGGGGGCATAATCTTTTTTTGGGGAGTTGACATTTGCACCCAAGTTGATAGCCCCGGGAATATCGAGGCTTTGGGTAATCCCCATTGACCAGGTCAGTGCCATCAGCCCGGCTATTATAACTAAAATGGCACGCCTATTGGTCACCCCCATGGAACACTCCTAGCTTTCATAGTACTTCTCGATGGCCGCCTCAATATCCTCCTGATCGGCGGCCACAACGTTCACTTCCATACCAGTGAAATATTTCACTTCATACAGGGCTTCCTCGTCGTCCGGATCGCTAAAAGCCACCAAAAGCTTTTTGGACTCTTTTCGGATCGGTATCAAACAGAATTGCTCCGCCACAGCCTTGGGTAAAAGCGCCACCGCACCGGGGTCTATAGGCTCTTTTGAAAGGTCTTTTCTTTCGATTGTCTCACCATCGGTGATGCGCTCTATCATACGGCCGATACTTTCCTCATCGAACGGTTTTAGCGGGCTCCATGCCGTTAGGTCGTCTTCGCTCTCGATGTCTTCATCGTCATCGTCTTCAAACGTCTCAGCGCTTTCTTCGGCCTCATCACCTTCAAGTGGCCTGATTTCTTCGTCCCGGGCGAATTCCTCTAACACTTTCCTGTTCATCTTTTCGACACACGTGTCGCATAGATGTTCACCCCGGTAAGGTATCAATACCGCTACTTCGCCCTGTGATTTCCCACATCTTTTGCAATAGGCATTTTGAGTCATGGTTGCTTTTTTGACCTTTTGTTTCCGAGAGACAAATGAATAAACTTAACCCCTCGCCGTACGACCCTTGCAGCATTTTCCTGTTTTTGACACTTTATCTCTCTATATATGAATACCACAAGTTGATTGTATAGTCAAGGGAAGCAGACCGAAGTGTTTCTTGGTTTGACGGCCTGAAGTGTTTATTTTTCAACGCCCGGCCCCGGCGCCACGGGCACCTCTTGACATATGGATGCTTTTCGGTCTATAGTAAAAGTAGGTAAACTTATGGGAACTGTCGTTATCACCATCCGCAGCATAATTATAATAATTATCGGCGCCTTCATTTTTATGGGGTCCGCCGGCGGAGGAGGTGCGCAGAGCTAGGTTAAGCGCGGAGGCCGTCGGCGGACCGGAATCAAGATGGAGGTCGCCGCCGGCCTTGATGAGAAAATACAGGCCGCGGCGAGCCGGAAAAACGCTCCCGCGGCTTTTTATACGCCGCGACCCGCGCACATTAACGATAAACCTACTCCCGGAGGTGAATCATGATCGTAGTTATGAAGACCGGAGCCGATAAAGACAAAATAGATGCGGTTATAGGAAAAGTCACACAGTTAGGATATAGTCCTCATCCCATTTACGGCGAAAAGAGAACCGTCGTTGCCGCCGTCGGCGACGAGCGGGAAAGGGAAAAAGTGATGGAAGTGCTGGCGAATATGCCGGACGTCGATCATGTAGTTCCCATAATGAAGCCTTACAAACTCGCCGGTAAAGAGGTTAAAAAGGACCGTTCCGTTATTCTCATTGACGGCGGCGTCGAAGTGGGCGCCGAGAAACTTTTCATTATCGCCGGACCGTGCAGCGTCGAGGGTGAGGAGCAGGTCGTCTCTACCGCCCGAGCGGTAAAAAAAGCGGGCGCTCATGCGCTTCGAGGCGGCGCTTTTAAACCTCGAACAAGCCCATACAGCTTCCAGGGAATGGAAAAGGAAGGGCTTAAGCTGCTCGCAACGGCACGGCAGGAAACGGGACTACCGGTTGTCACGGAGGTAATGAACCCGAAAGACGTCGATCTTGTCGAGGCTTTTGCCGACGTCATGCAGGTCGGGGCACGCAACATCCAGAATTTCAGCCTGCTCAAACTGCTCGGTGAACTGAAAAAACCCATATTGCTAAAACGCGGGATGAGCACCAACATCAAAGAATGGCTGATGAGCGCGGAATACATACTGAGCCAGGGTAATGCAAACGTCATACTTTGCGAGCGCGGCATTCGTACTTTCGAAACCAAAACCCGAAATACACTCGATTTGAGCGCCGTGCCGGTGCTGCGCGAGGAAACTCACCTTCCCGTCGTAGTCGATCCGTCGCACGCCACCGGCTACCGTCACCTGGTACCGCCGATGGCTTACGCCGCCGTGGCTTCGGGCGCCGATGGATTAATGGTGGAAGTCCACCCGAAGCCCGACGAGGCTATGAGCGACGGCATACAGAGCCTCACTTTCGACGATTTTGCGAGTATGATGGAAAAGGTTAAACTTTTCGCAAAAGCCGCCGACAGATCGATTTGAAATCAAGTCGGCGAAAATAATCCCGAAAAAGGGGACAAAATGCCATGGATTACAAAAACACACTCAACCTGAAGCCCTCACCGCTACCGCAAAAGGCTCGATTGCCCGAGCTCGAGCCGAGACTGCTTTCGGAATGGGAGAAAATGGACATCTATAAGATGGTCATTAAGGCCCATTCAAACGATCCCGTCTACATACTTCACGACGGGCCGCCTTATGCTAACGGAAACATACACCTGGGCACGGCTATGAATAAAATTATCAAGGACATGGTCGTCAAGTCCGGAGCCATGGCGGGGCATGCCGCTCATTACGTACCCGGATGGGATTGTCACGGGTTGCCCATCGAGCACAAGGTGACCACCGAGTTGGGTGACGCGGCGAAAGATTTACCAAAAAACGAAATTCAAAAACGCTGTCGCGACTATGCCGCAAAGTGGATCGACGCACAAAGGAATGAATTCAAGCGGCTTGGTGTGTTCGGCGACTGGGAGGATCCGTACCTCACCATGAAATACGAATACGAAGCCACCATTATGCGGGTTTTCGCCGAACTGGTCGAGCGTGGGAGCGTTTATCGTGGCGCAAAACCCATTCACTGGTGCACCAGTTGCCTCACCGCTCTTGCGGAAGCCGAAGTCGAGTATGCGGATCACACCAGCCCCTCCATCACCGTGAAGTTCAAGCTCGACGGCGACCCGCCGAAGGAGATGGATTTCATCGGGAACAGAGACCTGTACCTGACGATCTGGACGACCACCCCCTGGACGCTGCCCGCCAACAAAGCCATCGCCATGCACCGCGATTTCGACTACGTAGCCGTCGATATTGACGGGGACGCGCTGGTGGTCGCAGAGGGTTTGCTGAATTATTTCCTCAACGACATAGACAAGGTCGGCGCGCCCGTTTTGGGCAAGTTCAAAGCGCAAGTGCTCGAGGGCCGCAAAGCCGTCCATCCTCTTCACGGCAACAAATCGATGGTCATTCTGGGGGATTTCGTAACACTCGAAGCGGGAACCGGACTCGTACATATCGCTCCCGGGCACGGCCAGGAGGACTTCGAGATCGGGCAGAAGTACGGCCTGCCTGTTTACGCGCCGGTGGATGAGGAAGGCCGGTTTACCGGCGATGTCGAAGAGTTCGCCGGAATGTTCGTATTTGACGCGAACCGCGCGATTGTCGATTCGCTCGAGAATAAGCGGGCGCTGCTCGACAAACGGGAGATCACCCATTCCTACCCCCACTGCTGGCGGTGCAAGAATCCGGTTATTTTCCGAAGCACGCCGCAATGGTTCGTATCGATGGATAAAACCGGCTTAAGAAAAAAAGCACTTGAGGCCATAGATACCGTCGAGTTCATACCGCCGTGGGGCAAGAAGCAAATCGGCGATATGGTCGGCGAGAGGATGGACTGGTGCGTCAGCCGGCAGCGGGCATGGGGAGTGCCTATTGCTGCATTCTATTGCTCCTGCGGCAATGTTATGCTCGATGCCGACGTGATCAGGCACGTGGCGGGGCTGGTCGAAAATGAAGGCATTGAAGCGTGGTTCAACCACGACGAGGCGGAATTGTTACCGCCCGGAACGAAATGCCCGTCTTGCGGCGCTACTGACCTGAAAAAAGAACAAGACATACTGGACGTCTGGTTCGATTCCGGCGTCAGTTGGGCCGCCGTTTGCGAAAAGCACCCCGATTTGACATACCCCGCGGACCTTTACCTCGAGGGCAAGGATCAGCACCGAGGCTGGTTCCAGTCGAGCTTGCTCGCAAGCGTCGGGACTCGCGGGCGCGCTCCGTACCGCGCCGTTATGACGTGCGGATTCGTCGTCGATGAAGAAAACCGGCCTTATTCGAAAAGTAGCGGTAATTTCGTGCCGCTCGAAGAACTGATCAAACGCTACGGTGCGGAAATCATTCGCATGTGGGTGGCATCGAGCGACTACAGGGAAGACGTGCGGATGAGTACCGAAACGATGAAGCGCTTGAGCGACGCATATCGAAAAATACGCAATACCGTGCGATTCATGGTCGGAAATACCTACGATTTCGATCCTGAAAAAAATTCGGCGCCCGATAGCGAATTTCTCGAACTGGACAGGTGGATAATGGCTCGTTACCGGAGGTTGGTGGGCCGCGTGAAGGAAGCTTACACACGCTTCGAGTTCCACCGCGTGTACCATACGCTGCTGGACTTCTGCACGGTGGACTTGTCAGCCGTCTATCTCGACATCATCAAGGACAGGCTTTACGTCTCCGCGCCCGACGATCCGGGCCGGCGAGTTTCGCAGACGGTCATGTGGGATATACTGCTCGGCATCGTGAAGATGATGGCCCCGGTGATTACTTTCACCTCCGAGGAAATCTGGGGTATCGTCCGCAAGGAAGGGATGAGTGAAAGCGTCCACATGGAGCGCTTCCCGGACGAGGAACCTCACGAGGGAGACGCAGAACTGCTCGACAGGTGGGAGAAGTTACTCGAGCTGCGAGCGGCGATTGCCAAGGCGCTCGAAGAAGCGCGTCGCGATAAGATCATCGGATCGAGCCAGGAGGCGCGGGTGATTCTTGCAGGCGAAGGGCCGTTGCTTAAACTCGCAGAGGCCGAGCCCGATTTGATGCGGGAAATCGCCATCGTAAGTCAGCTAGAAATAACCGACTCTGTCGGAGAAGGCTTCATCAGCCCCGAGGACGCAGAGGGTTTGATGGTAAAGGTCGAGCATGCGCAGGGGAAAAAGTGCCCCCGATGCTGGAACTGGACCACCGACGTGGGCGCCCGGAGTGACCATGAAGAAGTCTGCGAGCGCTGTGCAAAGGTTCTGACTTCAATAGGTATGTAAGATAAAAATCAGGCGCCATGGACTGCGCCACCAGTGTAGTCCGCGACGCGGATTCGGGGAACAACACCTGACTCTCCCTCTTTTCGGGTTTAAGTATTGTCCTCTGAACCGTTTGCCGATCTTTTTCAATAGAATTATACACGACGTCTTAAGTTATTGCGCATGTTTTGGGGGGAACAGGGTAACCCACACTTCAGTGTGGAGCCTGCCCGTATGGGCGCCGCAGGCGCAATATCTCGTAAACCAGCGGCTTACGCCTCGCACACTGAAGTGTGCGCTACCCGATTTTGAACACAGCGCGCAATTATTCTTGTCGTTATGTACAAATCATAAAGGCATTCTATCGACAATCCCCTCAAATCTCGAATTGGATCACATATTTCCTTTCCAGCCTTTTTGCTCCATAGCCAAAAATTTCTCCAGTTCTTCTTTTTCCATCACTGTTATGTTTACTTCAACTTCCGCACCAAGCTTTTCTATCGGCTCTCTTACACTATTCACGAGATAATCCCTTATGGGAATATTAGGGAATGGAAAGGCCATAATGATCGTGACCTT
>CAZDAF010000002.1:29675-36022 GCA_964503115.1 uncultured bacterium | reverse complement strand
ATTTTGATCCACCGGGCTATTCACTGACAAGTACGCGTTTAATGACAGGCGGCAGTACAAACATTGCGTGATAAGTTTCAGGCGTGATGAGGTCGAGATCATATAGATCTCTGCCCGATATGCGACCGGCTATGGTCGGGATGTCCGGCACTTTCGAATGGCTCTTCGAACATAAAGCGAAGGCCATCAAGTCCGAATAGCTGGGAACGTATTGTGTGAAAGGCAAAACGCTTGCAAAGCACTCGTTGAGAGCCGCGATGATTTTCCGGCTGGTATCCGGCCAACAGATGGGGAAGCTGGCGTGTACGGACATACTTCCATTTTTCGACAAGCGATTTGCGACCATCTTGAAGAACTCGGCGGTGAAGAGTTTTGCGCATTCTCCAATCGGGTCGGTCAAATCCAGCACCACGGCGTCATAAAATGATTTATCTCCGGCAAGAAAATCGAAGGCGTCGGCATAAACCACATCGAGTCTCTCGTCGTCTAAACCAGGGGTTCGAGGCTTAAAAGCGGTGCGGCTCTGCGCCACCCTCAAAGCCGCCGCTGTCGACATCTTCAGGGCGGCCTCCGTTCGGAATGCAGTTGTGGTGGCGAAAAATGCGGGAAAAACAGTAAAATCTGATTTTATTGGAATTTCTCCGGCGGTTATAATATTACTTGAATCGATTCGAACGAAACTGAAAATTTTTTCAGCAGCGCCGAGAAAATTCATCCGCGGGCACAAAAGTTGCCCGCGTGACTTTTTACAGAGGTATTATAATTGTCTCAACGACTTTTGGACACTCCACCCGCCACGTATTCAAAATCGCGGCTTGATTTTATTCGGTTGTTTTCGTCAACCAGCACAATTCGCGGCTCGAACGTGCGAATTTCTTCTTCAGTCATCATCGCGTAAGCGGCCAGAATGACTATATGCCCGGGTTTGGCCTTATGCGCGGCGGCGCCGTTCATGCATATTATACCGGAGCCGCGTGGCGCGGGTATGGCATAGGTGTTCAGGCGCTCGCCGTTGGTTACATTCCATATCTGAACCACCTCGTTGTTTATTATCCCGGCAGCGTCCATCAAATCCCGATCGATGGTGATACTGCCTTCGTAATCAAGATCCGCGTGGGTTACCGTAGCGCGATGAATTTTCCCTCTAAACATGTTTCGCAGCATTGTTACTCTCCATAAGGTCCAAGGATTCCAGGGTTCGCGTGTTTGCCTTCATGCTTCACCCTTTTAAAGTTATATTGTCGATCAGTCGCGTTTGGCCGAATTTAACCGCAATGGCCACTACGGCCGGCCGCTCAATTTTGTCTATCTTAGCCAGCGTTTCAGCGTCTCTCACCTCGGCATATTCCACTTCGCAAGGTTCGGCGTCCTTTAATTTTTCTGTAACTACCGCTTCAACTCTGCGCGGGTCCCTTTCTCCGTATTCGAGTGCCTTCCGGGCCGCTATAAGCGACGCATAAAGCACCTTCGCTCTCGATCTCTCCTCGGCGGAGAGGTACTTATTACGGCTGCTCATCGCAAGGCCGTCATCTTCCCTGACGGTGGGCATTCCGAGTATCTCGATATCCATGTCGAGGTCGGCGACCATGCGGCGAACAACCAACAGTTGCTGGTAATCCTTTTCTCCGAAAATAGCCATGTGCGGCCTGACGGCATTGAAGAGTTTGGCGCAAACAGTGGCCACTCCCCGAAAATGCACGGGCCGGCCGGCGCCACACAGCCCCTGGCTTACCTCCTCGACGATAACGTAAGTTTGGTATCCCTCGGGGTACATTTCCTCGATCGGGGGATAATATATAGCATCCACGCCTTCGGTTCGGCACTTGGCCTCGTCACCCTCGAAATCCCTCGGATATTGATCGAGGTCCTCGTTCGGACCGAACTGGGTGGGATTGACGAAAATGCTGGTCACCAGGATGTCGGCTCGTGATCGGCCCTCGCGCATTAGAGACAGATGCCCCTCGTGAAGGAAACCCATGGTCGGGACCAAAGCGACGGTTTTCCCTTCCTTGCGCCAGTCTTCGGCGCGTTTCTGCATATCACTGACCGACTTAACGATAATCACTTATAGCTATGCTCCTCGTCGGGAAATACGCCTTCCCTGACTTCCTTGATGAACGCTCTGGTTGCCCGCATAACAGATCGGTTGACGTTTGTGTACTGCTTTACGAACTTCGCCAACCTGCCCCAGCCGGAGTTTACCATGTCGTGGAAGACAAGCACCTGGCCGTCGCAATTCGGGCCCGCTCCGATCCCGATGGTCGGTATGGCCAGTTTTTCCGTTATTTCAGTGGCGACCTCCGTCGGGACGCCTTCGATGACGAGAGAATATGCGCCCGCGTCCTCGACGGCCCTGGCATCGTCGATCAGCTTTTCCCTTTGAGCCTCCTCGCGTCCCTGCACGCGGAATCCGCCCATGCGATGAATGCTTTGCGGTGTAAGCCCTATATGCCCCATCACCTGTATGTCCATCCTCGTGATGGCGGCGGTGATGGCGGCGACGTTCTGTCCGCCCTCGAGTTTTACTGCGTCGCAACCGGTTTCCTTTATGGCTCGACCGGCGTTTCGCAACGCCTGCTCAGGCCCTTCCTGGTAGCTCATGAAAGGCATGTCGAAAACCACGTGAGCATACTCGCGGCCCCTCACCACGGCCTTGGTGTGATGGATCATTTCTTCCATTGTCACCGGCAATGTGTTCTCGTAACCCAGCACTACCGGCCCGACGCTGTCTCCGACAAGCATGATGTCTATACCCGCCTCATCCAGAAACCTGGATGTAGGGTAATCGTAGGCGGTCAACATGGTGATTTTCTCGCCGGAATGTTTCATTTCGTGAAGAGTCGGTACCGTCACTTTCTTCCGTTTAGCCATATTCCTTCCTCCTTTTTCGTCTCGGTCCCTCGAAAGGCCAACAAAAAACGGCCTTCCGGAACCGATCCGGAAGGCCGCCTGCTTTCATACTCCATTTTACGGTTTATCAGGTGGCCCTGCCAATGCTGGACCCCCACCGTCATCGTGAAAAAATTCGCTTCGGCTCTTCCCGTCCCGGTCCCGGCTATCGGGATCCAAGCGGTATGTAATGCCACGTTCCCTTTTTCGTGGCGTGAATCTCTTTTACAAGGTCTGCGAAATCCGCCGGGCGATTTACGAAATCTATCTCACTCGTATTGACCACCAACAGCGGCGTGTCGCTGTAATAAAAGAAAAACTCGTTATAAGCCTCGGCGAGGCGGCCGACATATTCTTCCGAGATGTCCCTCTCGTAAGCCTTACCCCGCCGGCGTATTCGATCAAACAGAACTTCCAGGTTCGCCTGGAGGTAAATCACTATGTCAGGCTGTGCTATCCTGCCCTCCAGAACGGAATATACCCGCTCATAAAGGGCAAGCTCCTCGCCTTCAAGATTAAGATAAGCGAAAATCCTGTCCTTTGCAAACAGGTAATCGCTGACGGTGTCCTGGGCGAAAAGGTCCAACTGAATCAGTTCCTGCTGCTGCTGAAAACGTACCAGAAGAAAAAACAACTGCGTCTGAAACGCGTACCGGGCGGGGTTGTTATAGAAAGATTCCAGAAAGGGGTTTTGTTCGGGCCGCTCGACGATGAGCTTCCCTTCAAACTCCTTTGCGAGCATCCTTGCGAGCGACGTCTTGCCCACGCCGATGGGGCCCTCGATAACGATGTACCTCGGCTTGGGCATGTTTATCCCGGGTTACCTCCCTTATACTCGGGTGAGGCGGTTATTTACAACTGGAGCAGCTTGTCGCCGTACAGCCGGAACAGTCCGATTTGTCGGAGGCGCCGGTAAACTTGTCACCACTCTTGAAAGCACACTTGCTCATGAGACGGCCGACCCGCTTGGAACTGCATTCCGGGCATGCAACCTTCTCGGAAGAGTTAAACACCAATTCCTCAAAACAGGAGCCGCATTTTTTGCACTCGTATTCATAAAGCGGCATTACTTACATCTCCTCTCTTGCTAAAATATAAGCACTAATCGGGAAAAATCAACTATCGCCGGCCCTGAAGTTCGTCAATTCCCAACCTGTAAGTCCGACACTCCTGTCGGGCGATAAGTGCGGGGCAAGACCGCCCATGAGGGGGTGCCACGGACACGTGTAGCTTGTCCGTGCTCATTCTAGGACATATCGGAAATTTATTAACGAATAAGTCCCTACGGGTAGGCTTCGGCCCTTCGACTTCGCTCAGGACAGGCGTATCCGTGGCACCTGCCGATATACGACGCGTTTCACCATATACACTATCAAGTCGGTTGACATCAATCTGCAATGTCGATACACTGCCGATAAGAGTTTGAGGTTAAATATTCATGATAAAAGTCGGCATATTGGGCGCCAGCGGCTATACCGGCGCTGAGATTCTCAGGTTGCTTGCCACTCATCCCGAGGTGGAAGTCGCTTCGGTATCGAGGCAGGCGGGCGGGGAAAAACTCACCGATCTTTTCCCGTCTTTAAGAGGTCATTTCGATTTGGAGCTTATCGCGCACGATCCTATGGCGATGGCGGGTTCTTGCGAAATGGTGTTTTGCTGCATGCCGCACAAGGCGAGCATGGACATGGTTCCGGCACTGCTCGACGGCGGGGCGAAAGTGGTGGACTTGAGCGCCGACTTTCGCTTCGATGACGCGGCGATATACGAGGAATGGTACACGAAACACACCGCGCCGCAGTTGCTGAAAGACGCCGTTTACGGTCTGCCGGAGCTTTACCGAAAAAAAATAAAGACTGCACGGCTGGTAGGGAACCCCGGCTGCTACCCGACCGGCGCGATTTTGGCGGTAGCGCCGCTGCTCAAAAAGCCGATCATCGACACCGACACCATAATTATCGATTCCAAATCCGGCGTTACCGGCGCGGGCGCAAAGCCCACTGAGATCACCCACTTCGTCTCAGTCAACGAAGACATACGCGCATACGGTGTCGCGTCGCACAGGCATACGCCTGAAATCGAGGATCAATCATCGAAATTGGCGGGGAAGAACCTTCAAGTGTCCTTCACACCGCACCTGGCGCCGATGGACAGGGGAATACTTTCAACGGCTTATGCGAAGCTCGCGAAAAAAGTCTCCACGGCGGAACTGATCGAACTGTACCGGGAGTTTTATAAAGGCGAAAGATTCGTGCGAATTCTTCCGGAAGGAGAACTGCCCCGAACCAAGTGGGTACGGGGATCGAATTACGCCGACATCGGCGTCGTCGCCGACTCTCGTACCGGCAGGGTCGTGGCCATAAGCGCCATAGACAACCTCGTCAAAGGCGCCGGAGGTCAGGCCATCCAGAACATGAATATCATGATGGGCATACCCGAGGAGACGGGTATCGACGCACCACCGTTACATCCCTGATAAAGCACTAAGGTAAGCCTCGGGCTTTTTCCAGTAATTTCTTCGCCGCTTCGTCACGGAGATTGAGTTCAAGCGCTTCTTTGAAGCAGGACGTTGCTGAAGCGTGCATCCCGAGTTTGAGATATTCGTTGCCCAGCCGCGTCCATATATTCGACGAATCACCGCCGTACAACAACGCCATCTGGTAGTGCGTCACGGCATCTTCGTGCCTGTCGAGAGCTGAATATGTTTGCGCAATACCGATGTGCGCCTTGACGTTGCGCGGGGCGAGCATGAGAGCCAATCGGTACTGTTCGAGCGCTTCGGCGTACCTGCCGAGTTCATAAAGGGTGCCGGCGAGGTTGATGCGGTATGCGGCCCGGTCAGGCTCGATAAGAATAGCCTCCCGGTACTCTTTTTCCGCCTCTTTCCAGTTGCCCAGCTTCGCCAGGCAGTTGCCTGTCTGGTAGTGAGCGACATCGAACCGAGGCTCGATAATCGACCGGTGCGTCCATGCCGACAAAGCGACAATCAGCGCCAATCCCACGAAAAAATACTTCCAGCGGCGCTCGGCTATATAATCGACAATCGCCTTCAACCCGAACGCCGCCAACGGCGCCGTCGCCGCCAGCAGCGGCAGCCTGTACCTTGCAAATACGTAGTAAGCCACCAAAGTCGCCGAATAAACGGCGGCAAACGTCAACGCCGCCAAGCCGACGACAACTTCGTCACCCCCGCGACGGCCCCGGAAAATAAGCACCAGCGCGCCCCATATCGCCAACGCCGCAATAATCCCCCAACCCGGTGTCGGCAATCGCAACACCCGCGAATAGCGCTCCCGGAAAAAGTAGTAGTTGAGGTTGTCGCTTATTTCGAAGTTGTTGACCGCCAACTCGGTCTTGCGCAGCAGCCTCCGGAAAGAATCTCCCGGGGAGTTTTTGATGTGATACAGCGCCAGACGATAATAAAACCTCTTATGGTTACTGATTCCTTTGGTAAGTTTAGT
>CAZDAF010000002.1:0-29665 GCA_964503115.1 uncultured bacterium | reverse complement strand
TGATTTCCGACGGTTTCAATTTTCGTCCGACCATCTTCTCTGCCTGTCGGCGAAAATCCGTCTCCTCGAACATAGGGTTCGCACGCACAAAACGCGGCGACTGGTAGGTACCCGTTAGATTGCCCGGGTGATTTCCGATATAGAAGTTTTGCCCACCCTGGCTTGTGACCAGCACTAAATCCCCTGCGCGGAGGTTATGCACGGTTGTGGGGCTTATAGCGACAAATACGCCCGCCGAAAAAACTAAGGCGGCCAAAAAGGAGTGTTTCCAACCCTCGTTTCGCCTGAGCGACAAAACGATCCAAATTCCCCACGCGGGAGCCATGAGCAGAAGGTTCGCCCGGGCAAGACACGCCGCGCCTAAAAATACACCCGGTACGGCCCACTTCCACAATCGAGATTCATTATAAGCCCACAACAGAGTCAACAGCGACGCGCCGACCAGCACCAGGCATACGATTTCCTTGGTCAGCACACCTTCAAAAAAATAAAGCGGCCTATATAGCGCTACGATAACCGCCGCCGCCAGTCCCGTCCCCGGCCCGAAAGCCCGGCGACCGATCCCGAAAATCAACAATACGACCAATGCGCCAAGAATCACCTGGACGACTTTGACCGCCGCCAGGTTCCGGCCAAGCGTGTGGTACATAAATGCCAGAAAATAAGGGTAAAGCGGATCCTGGTAAAACACTTTCCCGGCGGGCCAACGGCCTTCCAATATACCCACCGCCTGGGCGTCATAGGAAGCCTCATCCAGCACGGGTACATGGAATTGCGGCGCGGAACGGATCGAGTAAAGGTGCAGAAAACCCAGCGCCGCCGATAAAATCGCCACGGCAATTGCAATCCGCCGTGCAGTTCGTAAGCTCACCGGGTCTCCATAATTATTTCACGCTCTCATCGGTCACTGTCGGCGATAACTCGTAAATATATATAGACCCGCCCGCCCGGGCCAAAGGTTCCACGCTTTCAAGCGCCTGCGCAAGGCCGCCCAACCAACGGTACGTCGGATCGGTTATCATCGGCGGCCTTGTCTTCCAGGGCCCGAGATAAGAAAGCGAGTAGGGATAACCATGCAGAAAATTCACGCTGATCGCCACATAGCGGTTGCCCGGCTTAGGGAGATGCCATTTTATACCGTACCATGACGGGTCGGCGTGCCCGAAGAAAATCAGGCCCACTTTTTCGATTCGAGTTCCTTCATCTTTTTGGCGAGCGAAGGCAAATCCTGGCCCCAGTCCACATTTGAATCCAAAAGGTATCGCGGGCCGCCCTCGGTGCCGCCGGCTATCGTGTTGAAGTACGACAAGTAGTGCGGAGCCGAAATCAATACCGCGATACATTGCCAACAGAAAAGTGCGACTACCAGCCAGAATAAAACCACCCGCTTAATGCGCTCTCCTGGGGCAAACAATTCCTCCGGCACCGATTTTACCACGCCGAACTTGCGCCCGCCTTTATATTCGGTTACCGATTGCGGTATCTCCCTTCCCACAAAGCCGGCGCTCGCCGCTATAAAAGCAAGTGGCAAAATCGGCAACGCATAGCGCACTCCGAGTTGGAGGTTGCCGGTAAAACTTATGGCCACGAGAAATATTATTGTCGGCAAGTGCACAAATGGCCATACAGGAAATCTGCTTCGCGGCCTTTCATTATGCCGCTTTCTCAACACACGAAACAGGCTGAGGACAAGCCCTGTAATTATGAATATCAGCCCGGGCAGCGTCTCCTTTAGCGCCGTCGCTTCGAGAAAATAATACCACGCTCCCTTTCGGCGCCATTTTCCATTGAGGTAGTTTGGGAACTCGCCCCTTTCGGTATCTGCAAGTTGAAGGTCCAATCCGCGCAGATATTCGGCAGGCAGTGGCATCGGCACCTGCGCGATAGGGGATCGAGTTACCGACTTCATCATCTCGCCGGCGCTCACTGAGTCCTCGAGGCGGGAGAAGCTGCCACGAAATAAATAACCCGCGTTGATCGCGACCAAACCGATGAAAAACACAATCAACAGACAAAGAATCTCTACCCATAGTACCTTGCGAAACGACGTCTTCGGTTTATCCTCCTTCCTCTTCCAGGCTATGGCCATAAACACAATTAGCACGATTGTAGAAACGATCAGTATGGGCGCAAGTAACACGCCGCTGAACTTTGACAATTGCGCGGCGCCGAAACACGCTCCCGCCGCGAGCAACCGGCCGTAGGTGGGAAACTCGGAACACTTCATAAAAGTAAAAAGCGCCAGCACGAAAAACAGGGTAAAACCGACATCCACTGTCGCCACGCCCGCATGAGCCAGCACTGTGGGACTGGTGACGGTGAAGGCCATAGCCGCTAGGGCGGCACGAGGGCCGTAGGCGCTCGATGCCCACAGAAACACCACCAACCCCAACGCCGCAGCCAGCAGCATGTTCATAACACGCGCGTAAGCATAAACACGCCGCATTTTGTCCCGGTTGGCGCCTGCGAACGCATCGGCGAAATACCACGGGCCCCAAGCGCCTTTCGAGTCGAGCCACTCACGTAGCGGAAAGTTAAGCTTCATCCCCGCGAGCGGCATCGCACAAATCATCTTGATCAGCGGAGGGTTCTTGGAATAAAGACGATAATCTCCCTTATGTAAATACGAGTATCCCGCCGGAACGTGCGCATATTCGTCCACAGTGGGACTTTGCCCGACCAGGTTCGGCACGTTCAAGGCAACCATCCCCACCAGCAACAGCACCGCGGCTATCCAGTATCTCCCCGGAATCATTTTTCACCTTCGCGCAGCACCCGCCGGTTGCCGACTCTCATCGTCACCCGCTCGCGGTCGAAATACTCCAAAAGCGGAATGGCGAACTTACGGCTTAAACCCACGAGGTCCTTGAAAGCGACCGGATCGATTCCTTCGTGCCGAGCGAGATAGTCGCGCAACGCGTCCTCGATACCGGATATGATCTTCGGATGAAAATACAACTCTTCGCTCACCTTGCAAGCGCGGCCGGACTCGACAATGTGCTTAAGCAATGATGCCAGTTCCTTTTTATCGCGGCCTACTTTCTTCGCTATTTCGGCTATAGTCGGCGGAGTTTTACCCGACTGATCGAGCATCTCAACAATGGCCTCTATTATTTCACGATCCTCACCCGTTGCGGAAGGACGATGAGAACCGAGCCGCAGCTTGTCCCCTTCGGTAATCACCCTGCCCGCGTCGATGAGGGCATCCAGAGCCGTATCGAACGCCCCGTCAGAAACGCGCCGCCTGCGAAAAGTTCGGAAAGCGGCTCTGCCGGGACCGACTTCGAGCGGGTGCGACTTATGATACTCTTCGAGCGTCCGGGCAAGGTCCTCTCTTAACTCGACGAAGTGATCCCGCGATATGAACAGCTCGTCACGGCCTCCAACTTCGATAAGTTTTCCCGCCTTTACAAGGTTTTCGACAGCGGTGTTCACTTCATCGGGCGGCGCCGGTAAGCACGAGTGAAGTTTTGCGCGAGATACGCCCGCAAGAGCTGCCGCATCGACAAGCCGCTGCAGGCGACCCTCGACATCCAGCGAAACGATTTCCCTGATAAACTCCGCGCCGATGCGCTTTCCTTTCCTGCCCCGGTGCGCCAGTCTGCCCGCCGGATGCGGATCAACTACCTCTCCGCCGGCCACCGTAAGCTTTCGCGCAAAGCTGCGCAAAACGAACCTGTCTCCGGCAACCAGCGGCAGAGATTGTTTCAGATGCAGGCGCACGGGTCCCTCCCCCCCGGGTGGAATCTTGGCAGCGCCAAGAAGGTCGGCCTCGGAAATAATAAACGCAGTACCTACGTGGAAACCAATCTCGTGCGCGTGCTCGATCGGAGCTTTTGGAGTCGGTAGCACCTTTACCCACGCGTCCACAGTGCGCGTAAGTTCGATCTTTCCCGCTTCGACAACCCACTGCCCTCTGCCGACATCTTTACGATCCATTCCCGAGAGATTTATAGCCAGTCTTCTGCCCGGTCCTGCGGATTCCACCTTCTTTTCATGAATTTCCAAATCCCGCACAGTGGCGCGTCCCGGCCCGGGTAATATTTCAACCTCTTGGCTTTTGGCAATTCTTCCCGCAGTGACGGTACCGGTCACAACGGTCCCGAAACCTTTGAGCGAGAAGGATCGATCCACGGGCATGCGGAAAATTCCCGCAGCGGAACGAGTTGGAAGCTCATCGGCCACCCGCGCGATAGCCTTTCTGAGGTCGTCTATGCCGTCGCCGGTAACGGCGCTGCACTCGATTATCGGCGCGCCCTCGAGGAACGACCCCGCCACCAGCTCGGTGATTTCTTCAGCGGCCATGGCGCGAGTCTCATCGTCAACCTTATCGCACTTCGAGAGAGCTACCAGCCCCTTCCGCACGCCCAGCAGGCTGCAAATATCCAGGTGCTCGGTCGTTTGCGGCATTACTCCCTCGTCCGCCGCGATTACCAACATAACAAAATCAACCCCGTGAGCTCCGGCGACCATCGTCTTTATAAAGCGCTCATGCCCCGGAACGTCCACCACTCCGATACGCCTCCCATCTTTCAAATTAAGAGATACGAACCCCAACTCGATGGTTATGCCCCGGCGTTTTTCCTCTTCGAGCCTGTCGAGGTCCACGCCCGTCAGCGCATGCACCAGCGCAGTTTTACCGTGGTCTATGTGACCGGCGGTACCCATAACAAGCCCGGTATCTTCCGTATTGATCTCCATGTGGGAATTTATTGCGATCAAGCCGCTCCTTCGATAACCCTGATTACCCGCTCGACGACCTCCGGAGGAGTAGAAGCTCCGGCCGCAACGCCTATAACTTTCACGCTCTCGATTGGGGTGAAGTCCAATTCCGTTTCCGTTTCGACAAGTTGGACCGGTACATCGGCTTTCTCGAACACCTCGACCAACCGTCGAGTATTGGCGCTCATACGCCCACCGACCACCACCGCGGCGCCTACCTTGTCCAAAAGCTCTCTAACCCCCTCCTGCCGCCTTACGGTAAAGCCACAAATCGTGTCGATTACCTCGACCTCAGGAGCCTTTTGGCGCACCACATCGGCGACCTTTCGGAAAGAATCGGGGTTTTGGGTTGTTTGACTGACTACCAGCACGGGACCTCCCTTGGGAAGGGTGAATTCGTAATCCGGGCGAGGCACCACTACACCCCGGTTTTCCGAATGTCCCTTGAGGCCTATTGCTTCCGCATGGTCGGGGTCGCCCGCGATGACCACCGGTCTACCTTCCGAAGCGGCTTTCGCAATCAGCTTTTGCACCCTGGCGACTCTCGGGCAGGTCAGGTCCAGGATACTTGCACCCAAGGCTTCGAGACTTTCCTTAACGGCGGGAGTCACCCCATGAGTCCTTATCACCACGATTTCACCCGGACGACATTCTTCCGGGGCGGATATCACTCTCACGCCGAGCGCTTCCAACTCCGCTACCACGGTCGGGTTATGAACGAGCGGTCCGAGAATCGTCAGTCGTTCCCCCTCTTGCGCCCTGCATACGACTTCGTTCACTGCTCGGGCCACCCCCTCGCAAAACCCGGCTGCGTCAGCCTTGAGTACTTTCCTTTTCACTGACTAATCTTCCAAATTATTGGACCTCGCTTACATCCAATTCCCGGTCTTCGCTCAAAGCATCGTGCGGCGCAAGCACGACCCAGTCTTCCGCCTCCACTTCGCCTGATATGGCCACTACATTCGTATCATACGACCCCAACTTTACCGGAATACGAAGCGGCGTTTTCTCGAACTGCACCACCCATACCCAGTTCCCATCGCGCTCGTCTATAGCCGCCCACGGAACAGCCAGTGCCGGTACTTCGGCATCTCGGTAAATTGTGGCCCATGCCGTCGCCCCGATGCGTAATCCTCCCGACGCTTGTGGCAGCGGGATTTCGACCTGGTATCCGCCGGTTTTTCCAAGGCGGCGTATCCGCCTGATCTTGCTGCGATATGCTTTCGAGTGATCTTTAATTCGAATCACCGATTCAAGTCCCTTTTTACACTTCTTACCTTTTTCTGCGTCCGCCTCCATAACCGCTATGAATTTCCTCTTTCTTTTCAGCTTTCCCTTTAACGATATCATCTCCGGCATAAGCGTTTCTTTAACTTGAATAGCTTGACCCCTAAGGGAAGGCTGCTCTCTAACCGGCACCGGTTTGTCTTGCGATTCCTTCCAAATAGCGTATATGAAAATGCCGACTATCACAGCCGCCCCGGCTGCTATATACACCTTCGAGTTTTCCATGCCCTCCTCCTTAAGAATTTAAGTTAATAGCTTCAATAACCGCATCTACGACACTATCGACGCAAACTTCCTCCATACATCGAAAATGTTTTTTTTGGCATTTTTTTTGCCCCTGCTTGGTGCAAGGCCTGCATTCCAGGCCGTTGTTTTCCACCACCTTGACAGGTGATTTGTAAGGGAAAAATCCCAAGTGTCGAGTGGTCGGTCCGAAGACCACCGCACCCGGTGTTCCCAGCGCCCCTGCCACGTGCATAAGGCCCGTATCGTTGCCCACGAAGGCCCTTGCCTTTTCGATAACGGCGGCGGCGCCTCTTATCGACAACTTCCCCGCCAAATTCAGCGCCGCACATGACGATAATCGCGCAACAGATCCGGCCAATTCTCTATCTTCGGCCGCTCCCAACAGCACCACATGCGCGTCGAGCCTGTCCGCTAATATATCTCCCACGGCTGCAAACCGCTCCGGTAACCACCTCTTGGTGGGCCACCGAGCGCTCGGGGCCACCACCACGTATTGCCCGACATCGCCCAACGCTCCCGAGGCCTCGACACGGTCGTCATCATCGAGGAATATCTCGGCGCCGGCTGCATCCGGCCCGATGGGTGGATCGAAAATCCCACTCAGAGCGGTAAAATACCGAACTGCCATCGGCGCGGGATCTGAGCCATAAAGGTTAATACCCACATGTATAAGAAGCAATCTCTTAAACCGGTTTTTACGTGATCGACTTGCTTTGGCCGCCAAACCGGAGCGCATCACGTACCAGCTTCTCGGATTGCGATGCAGGTCCAGCGCCAAATCGTATTTTCCCTCCCGTTTCATGTCCGCAACGCTACGGCGTAATTGAGCAAAACTCCCGGAACCGGGCAACTCGATAACGCGATTCAGATGAGGATTGCCTTTCAATACCGAAGCGAAGGCGGGCTTGGTGAAATAATCGATTCGCGCTTCGGGCAAACGACTTCTCAGCGCCCGGATGAGGGGAGTGGTGAGAAGGACGTCGCCCATCGAGCTAAATCTGACGAGGAGGATATTTTCCGGCTGTCTCATCTGGGTAGTGACGAATTTACAACTTGTCACTCTCAGCCGCAAGACGCAATGGAAAACGCCGCCGAATTACAAACTAATAACTAATTGTAGTTTCCCCCGGAAGTCAGTCGTCCGATTCGTCCTCATCCGGGATTGCTTTTCGCTTGCCGGTAGCCGCCACCACGCCCACGCTGAGCGCATAGAGCAACAGCAACGGCCCGGCCAGGAGAAGCTGGCTGGCGATATCGGGAGGGGTGAGGATCGCCGCCGCAACAAATATGATCACCAATGCGTATTTACCGGCCTTTACCATACTGCGCCACGACACCACTCCCAACCTGCCGAGAAAAAACGCCACTATAGGCAACTCGAAGCTAAGCCCGAATGCCAACAGCAGTTTCGAGGTGAAGGAGAAATATTCCCTTATGCGTATCTGGGCCGAAATCCCCGCCTGATCGAATTGATCGAGGAAAAAGCTGAAACCCACGGGAAATACCACTAAATAACCGAAGGCCACCCCGCCGACAAAAAACAGCGAAGCGAAAATAACGAACGGCGCAACGAGTTTTTTCTCTTGCATGTAAAGCCCGGGCGAAATGAACATCCACAACTCGTATAACCAAAAAGGGCAAGCTACCACCACGGCGCCCACCAGCGACACGAGTATCTTCACTATGAATGGCTCCGCCACACCCGTGCCTATAATCAACGCGTCCTCAGGCAAAAGTTCCTTCAGCGGCGCTTGCAGCAATTCGAGCAAATTGTCCGAGACGAAGTAACAGGCGGTAAAGGCCACCAGAATAACCGCCATCGAGGCAAGTATACGGCTGCGAAGTTCTCCAAGGTGCTCCAGGAATGTCATCCGGTTAGGATCCGCGTTATTCTTCAACCTTCTTCTCCGCATTCTCGAACAAGAGTCCTTCCTCCGGTTCCTCCGGTTCCTCCGGTTCCTCGTCTTCCTGTTCTTCGTTCATATTACGGGTTGAAGGGGTCAGCAAATCGGGGATGGGCGGGAAGTGAGTTGCGCGGTAAAGTTCGCCGTCGGGATCGACATGCATGCGTACCTCATCCCCCGCGCGACGTACCTCTTTTATGATGCGGGCCAGTTTACGTGTAAGCTCCGGAAGATGATCCGGCCCGAACACCAAAAGTGCTATCAGGACTATTATCAATAACTCCGTACCGCCGATTCCGAACATTTCGCTTTTCCCACCGCCGGTCACCCGAGGCGCCGGGCGATTTCCGGTCATTTGATTTTTTTACCGATTATAAGTATTTTCAAACCCGGTAATGTAGATGGCGTACTGAATCCCTCATAAAATAAAGTAGCATCCATCTCTGTTAAGGAAAAGTCATCCCATGTCTCTATCCGCCGCCTCCCCGCTTCTCAGGATTGTTCCCCTGGGTGGTTTGGGGGAAATAGGTCTTAACATGATGGTCTTCGAGACCGCCGAGGATTTGATGGTGGTCGATGCTGGTCTGATGTTCCCCGAGGAATACATGCTCGGCGTCGATTACGTCATATCCGACGCCCGCTATGTACGCGAGCGAAGCGATAAACTTCGCGCAATAGTGTTGACCCACGGCCACGAAGATCATATCGGCGCTTTGCCATACCTGCTCGATGATCTGTCCTGCCCGGTATACGGCACCCCGATGACTTTGGGGCTGGTGCGTCACAGGCTCGATGAACATGGACTACTGGATAGCGCTGATTTGCGCGAAATAGAACCTCGAAAGGCTTTTAAAATAGGCTGCATGACAATCGATCCGATACGGGTAACGCACAGCATCGTCGATGGAGTCGGCCTGGCCATAGACACCCCGGCGGGACTGGTGGTGCACACCGGTGACTTCAAGATAGATAAGACCCCCGTGGATGACGACCCTATAGATTTGAGCGCTTTCGCCCATTTCGGCGACAGGGGGGTCGTCTTGCTAATGAGTGATTCGACAAATATCGAGCAGGAAGGCTACACGCTCAGCGAGCGCGAGGTGGGCAAGGCTTTCGATGAGATATTTCCAAAAAGTCCCGGTCGAATAATCATAGCGGCCTTCGCGAGCAATATTCACCGCATCCAGCAGGCTATCGACTCGGCGGCGCGTTTTCATCGCAGAGTGATAGTTTCGGGCCGGAGCATGCAGGACAACATCCGCATCGCGCGAGAGTTGGGATACTTGCATGTGCCGGAGGGCATTATGGCGGACATCAATGAGTTGCCGAAATTATACCCCGAGCAGGTCTGTATGCTTACCACCGGCAGCCAGGGCGAACCACGCAGCGCGCTCACCCGAATGGCTTACGGCGACCACAAACAGGTGCAAATACAAACCGGCGATACCGTGATATTGAGCTCGAAGTTCATACCCGGCAACGAGTTGTCGATACTGCGCATCATCAATCAACTATATCGCCGTGGTGCGGAGGTATATTACGAGAAAGTCAGTGAAATTCACGTTTCGGGACACGCCAGCCGCGAGGAGTTGTCGCTTATGGTCAACCTTGTTCGGCCGGAATATTTCATGCCCATACACGGCGAAACCCGGCATCTTATCCAACACGCCCGGCTGGCGCGAGAGTTAGGCGTCGAGCCCGATAATGTCATTGTCGCTCATGACGGCGATGTGATCGAATTTCACCCAAAGGGCGCGGAGGTGCTCGATCCGGTCAAAGTCGGTAGAATATTTATCGACGGTAAGGGCGTGGGGGACGTCGGCGACGTGGTGTTACGCGACCGCAGGCATCTCTCGGAAAATGGAATGGTCATCACCATACTCGTTATCGAACCTCGCTCGGGAGAGTTCGTTTACGGCCCCGACATATTCACCCGTGGACTGACTTTCGAAGAAGAAAGGCCCGATTTGCTGGAAGGCGCAAAAGACGCCGTGACGGACGCCTTGAACGAAGTTCCCCCCGAAATCAGGGGCAGTGAGGTCGAGTTGAAAGCTGAAGTACACAGGGTGCTGCGAAGATTCTTCAACCGGGAGCTTGAGCGCAGACCGGTCATTTTGCCGATAATCATCGAATTGTAAAAACGGAACTGAATCCATGTGCCACAAGCTCGACCCGTCATTCTTCAAGCAATTGGCCCAACTCGATGTCCGGGAAGTCTGCAGGCGCAGCCTGGCTCAATTCGATGCGGGCAGCAAGACCTACCGGGTTGTCGCTCTCGATCGAGAATACGAAGTCGACCCTGCGCGGTGTGATATAAAACCGTTGGACCCCGAGGAGGAGCCGGTAAACGTTGAATTCGGTCTTCTTATCCTTTTTTATTTGCTGCAAGCTCGCGACATCCCACTCATTGGGAAATGGGTCGGCGAATTCGACCTCACCGGCGGGACCATGTTTTTCCGGGGCCCGCACGTCATTCGCAACGACGAGGTTGCGAACCGCTTCGGGAACGATGTCGATGGCTTTATCGAATCATGCCGTACAGTTGGCGGGGATCCGGTCGATATGGGCGATGCGGCGTTTAGATTCCGCGTCCTGCCGCGCATACCGGCCATTGTCGTGCTGTGGCGCGCGGATGAAGAGTTCGACGCAAGCGCAAAACTGCTCATGGACGCCTCCATCGACAAACACCTGCCACTCGATGTTATCTTCGGCATGGCGCTCGAACTGCTCGGCCGCATAGTCGGCAAAGTCCTGTGGTAGTAAGCAATGAATAGCGCGTATAGCTTTGCCATGTGCGGGGCAATAGCCGTTGGTTCAAACTACCCGGTTATTTACACGCATCGCATCGGTTGCATTTTGGCGGTCGGCACGGTGGGCTTATACGGCCCAGGAGTCCCTGGTGATATTCGCCTATCAGGCACGCGTCTCCGATACCGTCATCGATAAAACTCCACGGCGCCGGCTGGTCGATAGTGCGGCGTGCGTAAAGCGTGTCGGTCGCCCACTGCGGCAAATCGCGCAAGGCGCGCCTGATGCTGTTTTCTTCGAGCACTTTTCTTATAATCCGCCCCGCGCGGCGATCCCCACGAGACAGTATCCCCTGGAATATCGCCTCGGTGGGCGACTCGGTTCGCACGGTCGCACCCGGCACTTTACGAACCGCGCCCCGTACCTCCGCGAGCCGCGCTTCCAAAACCTTGGCATCTTCCATCGGATGCAATCCGAAGGGAGTATGCGGCTTCGGAACGAAAGGAGCCACGGAAGCCACCGCCTCGAGGTTCCTTTTTCCCTTGCGACCGGCGGCTGTGACGATGCGTACCAACTCTCCGATTGCAGCTATATCGTCTCCCGTCTCGTTGGGCAGCCCTACGATGAAATACATTTTGATGCGCTTTATGCCTTTGGCCGCCGCTACATACGCCGCGTCCGCTATTTCCTCGTTGGTGATTTTCTTGTTGGTGACTTTTCTCAGGCGGTCCGTGCCCGTCTCGGGCGCGATGGTCAAAGTTTTCGACCTCTCAGCGGCAGCTTCGAGCACCCGATCGGATAAGCCCTCCACAAGCAAACTGGCGAAAGATACTGCCGGACCGCGGTCTTTTATCATGTCGAGCAATTCATTAATTTTCGGATGGTCGGTTGCTGAGGAAGCTACCAGCCCGAGGCAATCGAAATGGCTCGACAGGAATTCGACGTCGGCCTCGAGACTTTTTACCGATCGATATCTTGGCGGCCTCATGATATGTCCGGCGGCGCAAAAGCGGCACCCCCTGCCGCAACCACGGGCAATCTCCACGAGGCCCATGTCCCCGAATTCACTTTGTGGCGCGACAAAAACGCTGTGCGCAGCATATCGATCGATGTCGCGAATCCACCTGCGCCGCACCCGCTCGGGAAGTCCTTCGCGCTTCGGCGCTCGTTCGAGTATTTCAAGGCCCTTGTATTTTACATCGTACAATCTAGGCGCATATACTCCCGGTACGGCGCAAGCTTCCGCCAGTAGTCTTGTTCGGGACGCGCTGCGAAATTCGGAGAGCCTTTCGAGCAGCTCCGGCAGCGCTTCCTCGGCTTCGCCGACAACGAACAGGTCGATAAAATCCGCGTAAGGCTCCGGGTTCAGAGTGACCGCGATCCCGCCCGCTATGACGATAGGGTCGGCTGCGTGCCGTTTACGACCTTCTAACGGGATGCCCGCATCGCGCAGGAATTTGCACATATTTACCGCGTCGGGCTCGTACGATAACGAAAAGGCCACTATGTCGAAATCGCCGACGTGCCGGCCCGACTCGACCGTGCGCGGGGCCTTGCCACGTCGCCGGTCTGCGAAGGCTCTCTCGACATAAACGCCGGGAGCGTCATTCAAAATACGCCACACTATCTGGTAACCCAATGAGGACATTCCTACGGCATACGATGAAGGGTGCACCAGCACCGCTCCGAGTGCGCCTCCACCCGACTTCGGGACAAGCAGGCGTTCTTTGGCCGATTTCGCAGTTTTCTTACTACCGGCCATTTCCGCCTCCGGCGACAATTACGATCTTATTTTCTCGAAAGTTTATCACCGATCAGGATGCGGAAGGTTGTCCTGGGTGGCTTCTGAGATGCAAACGCGATTTCTGCCGGTTCTCTTGGCATCGTACAAAGCGTGATCGGCTTTCATAATAAGCGACTCGGGATTATCGCCATCCTCGGGATAGGTGCTTACACCGATGCTTATAGTTATGTGGAGTTCGGTTTCGTCCTTCACGAAAAGATGACTTTCGATTGCTTTTCTTACCTTCTCGGCCAGCGCTCTGGCCTTGCGCTTGCTCATGCGGGGGAAAAAGCTCACAAACTCCTCACCGCCGTACCGGCCGCTGACGCCGACCGGATCGCAGACTTTTTTTATTATTCCGCCCACTTCGTGCAACACCAGGCTGCCGACGAGGTGATCGTGTTCATCGTTGACTTTTTTAAAATGATCGAGGTCCATCATAAAAACGCTGATCTCTTCTTTTTCGCCCTTTGCCTGCAACAACGCCTGCTCGAACTTTATATCGAATGTCCTCTTGGTGAAAAGCTTTGTCAGGTGATCGATGTTTATAAGCTGTTTGATCTGGCTCTGGTACTTAAGGTCTACGGTGTCCTGGTAGTTGAAACGCAGAATGCTGTCCCCGATGCCGATTTTATCCCCTTCGCTGAGTACCACTTCCTTGACGCGCTGGTCGTTTACGCGTATGCCGTTAGTGCTTCCCAGATCGATGATGACGCATTTCGGCGACCTTTTTTCGTCCGTCTGCTCGATAATAATGCGCGCATGGCGGCGGCTGACCTTCGGGTCGCTAAGATATACTTCGTTTTCGAGGGTTCTACCCAAGGTAACGGTGCGCTCTCGAAGCACATACTCCTCACCTATATTCTTACCGCGAAGCACCAATAAGGAGGGTATACCCTTCCCGGTTCCCGGGCCGGTTTCTTCGGCGGTGAACTGAGTTCTCCCTTGGACATCGTCCTGCGGGGGATCTTCGTCGTGCCGGCTCACGCCGTTCTTTCCTCCTTTTCGATCTTATATTCTACGGGATCCCGCACCCCGGCCTCGCTGAATGCCTTGATTCTGCTTTTGCAAGACAGGCACACACCGCATGCCGAATCCCCGTCCCGGTAGCATGACCACGTCAACTCGAGCGGCGCGCCTATTTCCATACCCTTTTTTACCGCTTCGGTTTTGCTCATATTCACCAGCGGCGCCTCGATACTTATTTCCGTCTCGGGTTTCGTGCCCAGCGCTATCGCCCGCTCGAAGGCATCGAAAAATACCCGTGTGGTGTCAGGGTACCCTTGCGGCGTGTCGGGGGCTACGGCGCCGATAAATATTTTATTAGCGCCGACGCTTTCCGCCCATGCCGCCGCCACCGCCAGCAGCACCCCGTTCCTGAAAGGCACGTAGGTGCTGGGAATTTCTCCCCGAAGCGGTTCGGCAACCGGAACCGGCTGGGAGCTATCCACCAGGCTCGATGTTCCGATTTGCGCCAGTACTCCGAGGTCAACCTCCATCGTTTTGGCGGCGCCGATGCTATTCGCCACTTCCCTGAACGCTTTTCGCTCCCTTTCCTGAGTGCGTTGCCCGTACGAAGCGTGCAGGGCGTATACCTCATATGTTTGCGCGGCCAGCGCGGCGGTGACGCAACTGTCCATGCCGCCGCTTAAAAGCACCACGACGCGCGACGTTGCCTCATTCGAGCCTGCCGCCTTCATACTCCTTTTTTTCTCGCGCCCCATATCACCTTGTGGAACTGTAAGTTATAGCGGAAAGTAATACCGCTTGTCAATACCCCTTCCGCCAACGTTTGCCTGAAACGCCGGTCATCCGAAGGCTTGCTCCCAATACTCCACACCGGAGACACCAGAAGACCGCAACGTTCGGCAAGGTCGTTTTTCTTAACGAACCGCACGGCCCAATTGAAATCGCGCATGTTCGCCACGACGAACTTGATCTCATCCCGAGTCGTCAACCGGCTCAGGTTGTCCATAAGGAAGCTTTTCACTTCGCCGCTCGAGGGAGTTTTCACGTCAACTATACGATGAGCCCGTGCGGGTAGAGTATCGATAGCCAGGCTGCCGTTGGTCTCGACGAGCACTCGCCGACCCGCTTTCAGTAGTTTTTTCACCAGCTTAGGCGTCTCCTGTTGAAGTAAAGGTTCTCCGCCTGTGACGCACACCAGTTTGGTGCCGGTCTCAACGGCCTTAGCCGCCAGTTCCTCGACGGACGCCGCCTCTCCTCCCTGCCGAGCATATGGCGTATCGCACCATGAGCAATTCAGGTTGCAGCCCGCCAGCCGTATGAAAGTGCACGGCAATCCGACCCAACTCGTCTCGCCGGCCAGCGAGATATAAAACTCGCTTACCAGTAGAGCCACTCACCCTCCCCTCCTTTTTTGATAACGTTTTACTGCGTCGTTGTGTTCCCTGAGCGTATTGCTGAAGTGATGTTTTCCATCTCCCCGGGCAACGAAATATAGTGCGTCCGTCCGTGCGGGATGTAACGCTGCGCGAAGGCTCTCGCGACCGGGATTGCATATCGGCCCGGGGGGTAACCCATCCTTCAGGTAGGTGTTATACGGTGAGGGCCTTTGCAGGTCGGCTCGCGTGAGATTGCCGTTGAAGTTCGGTATGCCGTATATAACCGTCGGATCGCTCATCAGTCGAATGCCTTTCCGCAATCTGTTAATGAACACTCCAGCTACAATAGCCCTCTCATCTCTAACGGCGGTTTCCTTCTCGACCATACTTGCCATTATGATTGCCTCGTAGGGCTTCAGGTTGAGTTTTGCTTTTCGGGTTTTCCACATCGGCATGAAAATCTTCTCGAACCTAGAGTACATCATCCGCACAATGTCACGGGCATTATCGCCGGAGGTGTAAGCATACGTGTCGGGAAAAAGGACTCCTTCGAGATTTCGAGCACCGGGCGCCTGCCTGCCGGTCATTACCGACGTGTCGGTGGCGGCAGTGATAAACGCCGCTTCATTTACTACGCCTTCCCGGTCGAGCTTTCTTGCAATTTGCCTTAAAGTCATACCCTCCGGCACCGTGAATCGCCGTTCGATGATTTTGCCTGTCGCGAATGTGTTTAAAATTCTCATCGGGTACCAGTTTGACGACAACTCGTACTCGCCCGCCTGGACGCGTTTTTCCATGCCTTTTTTTCTGCCAAGCCATGCGAAATATCTCGCACTGCTTATGATCCCCGCCTTCTGAAGCTCGATTGCGATTTCCCTCAATGACTTGCCCCGCTCGACTTGAAACGTAATGACCCTGTTTCCGCCTGGCGGCGTGACCAATTTCAGGGAAAATCTCACAAACCACCAACCCGACAGCAACGCCAACAAGGCCGCCACAATGATGAATTTACGGTCTATTTTCATCGCTTCTCCACTGCCGCCGATTTCCTTGAGTCGAGAAATCCCTGTAATACCCATGCCGCCGCCACGCCGTCGCGCAGTTGTTTGCGGCGCTCGCGCGACAGGTCCGCCTCGAGCAGACTTCGCTCCGCAGCATGGGAGCTGTAACGCTCGTCCACCAGGTGCACCGGCCCCCCGAAGGCTTTTTCGAGCTTGCCCGCAAAAGCGCGTGCCGACATTGCCGACTTTCCGGGCTCGCCATTGATATTCAACGGCATGCCCACGACCATCTCGCTCACGTTTTCTTCTTCAGCGATACGGACGATTTCCTCGATATCGCGTTTATCGCTTTTGCGCTTTATTGATGCCGCCGGTGTGGCAATAACACCGGATGGATCGCTTATCGCAAGCCCCAGCCGCACTCGCCCCCAGTCTATACCCATTACTCTCATGGAATTAAAACCATTTGACGCCCACCGAGGTATCTGTTATGCTCTTCTGCATAAAAAAGTTGATCTGATGACCTTGGATTTCCGGAATGGCCGAAAACAACAATCATAGACGAGAAACTCTTATCCGGGCTCTTAAGGATCCCGATGAGGCGGTTCGAAAGGCTGCCTCGGAAGCGCTCGAAAAGCTGCAAGGAAAAGAGAACCTTCCGACGCTTATAGAGAAATTTCGTCGTGGAGACAAGCGCACCCGCATGCAAGCGGTATATGCGCTGGCCAAGATAAGTCATCCCGATGCGGTTAATACATTGATAGAGGCCCTTGGAAACGAGGAGGAGGCCATTCGCGCCGCCGGCTGTCGGGTGTTGGGCGAAAAGTGCGACCCGAACACACTCCAGGCGCTGGTGGCATGCCTTAACGACTCGAGCATGACGGTAAAGGCCACGGCGATTGAATCGCTCGGCAATTTCCGCAACCCTGAAATTGCGCCAACCCTCATAAACGCCCTCGAAACCGACAATAAATACTTTCTTCAAAGTGTTATAGAAGCTTTGGGCAAGACAGGAGCGAAAAACGCCGAAGAGCCGCTTATGCGGCTGCTCGATCATCCCGAGGTGGACATCCGGCGCGCGGCTGCAGCAGCGCTGGGCGAACTTGAACTTTAAATTCGCCCTTCTATTACAGTCACCTGTTATTCTGCTCAAACTCGGTCTCACCTTCCACATTATAAGTATTGATCCGCATCAATATTCGCTAAAAGGGGATCCACCGTACTTACGATATTTCGAGGTATTTCCCCTGCGGCGGCGTCTACGTTACCCAGGTCCATTTCCATCGGCTCCGGCAACCGTTTGCCCGACGGATCCATCACGATCTTAACCTTCGGAAGCAAGTAATTTTCAGGCCGAACATCCATCACAAGCGCTATTTCATTGGTGTCGAGCCGCACAAGGGTACCGATGGGATATATACCAAGCATCTTCACAAACGTATCGAAATATGCCGGGTCTATAGCCTGCCCGACAAGATTCTTCTCCATCAAGTCCAATGCCTCTTTGGGAGTGAACGCTTGCTGATAGGTTCTCATGGTAGTCATTGCATCGTATGTATCGGCTATCGAGACGATCTGGCTGTAAGGATGAGCCTTTTGACCTTCCGGCAGTTGAGGGTACCCCTTATGATCGAAATGGACGTGGTGCTCGAAAATAATTCGTGCCGCCATTTCGGAAATCCCGGCCATTTTTTGCACTATCTCGAAGCTTTTTACGGGGTGTTCTTTCATAAGTTCCCATTCATCGGGATTGAGCTTTCCGGGTTTGAGAATGATTTCTTTGGGCGTCTGAACTTTCCCAATATCGTGCAACAACCCCGCAACTCCTATATCGGACAAGTGCTCCTGGGGCACATCGACCTCATCCGCAAGCGACAGCGAGAGGACGCTCACGTTGACGCTGTGGTTAAACAGGTACTCGTCGTAGCTTTTGATCAGGGAAAGCCCGACCAGCGCTCCCTTGTCGGTGAGGACCATTTCTTTCATGTCCTTGACGACCCCGACCGCCTCCTCCGAATTGGGAATATGCCCCATTCTCGATTCCCGCAACACGTCTTCGATAACGCCGATAGCATTGTCGTAAACCTGCCGGGCGTTTGAAGAGCGTATATTTTGCACACCGCGCTTTTTTAGCTCCTTTGAGAATCCACCGGCGGCGTCCAACGCGGCAGGATCCATCTGAAGCACCACAAGAAAAGATTCCATCTCCTGAACGGTCAGGCCGTCGATAAATTCCACGTGGGCGATATTGCGATCATCGAACCGCTTGAGCAACTCGCTCGCATGTATGTTGGTGTCGTAAAACGGTCTTTCCGCCAGGATAAGTATGCCTTCCATGGTGGTGAAGGAGATTTTCCCGAGGAATTTTAGCAGCGGTTCGAGCGCTTCATAACAAGCGATAAGCGGTTTATGGACGCTCGGATGCCCCGGCGGATACAACGCCATACCTTTAAGTGCGCCCACCATGAATTTGAGGGCGTCAGTCAGTTTTTGCTCTTCTTGCGGAGACAACGCCATTGTATTACTCCCCCTGATTATTTTGTTTGGCGGCCCGGTTCGCGTTTTTCCGGTCCGCTTTCAATATTTTCAGGCATGCAAGCCTTATCTCGGCATGCTTGTTTTCCGCGCCTTTTTTTAAAACTTCCTCAGCTTCCTTGCCTCCGATAGCGCCGAGCGACTCGGCCGCGTCCACCCCCAGATTGATGCTCTTGGCCCGGGCAAAAACGCTCCGCTTCAGCAGCAACTCCGACAGCACCGGCACCGCTTGAGTCGACCCGATCTTTCCCAAAGCCCTGGTTGATTCCTCCAAAAGTTCGGTGTTGTCGAGAAAGGAACCCCTGTTTTTCAATATTTTCACCAGAGTGGGTACCGCACTTCGTTCACGTGCCGCACCCAACAACCTGATGGAATGCAAGCGTAATTCCAACGGCATTTTCGAACCTATCACATCGAGCAGCTTTTTGGTGGCCTCGGGACCGCCGATTTTCGCCATGGCTTTGAGGAGTTCTTTTTGCACCCGAGTGTCCGCGTGGGACAGCGCATCCATGAGAAGCGGCACACTGGCGTTGTCGGCTATTTCTCCCAGCAGAAATGCAGATTTCCTCACCACCCACCAGCGATCATCGCTCAACCGCGCTTCGATAGGCTCACGGCTCAACTCAGACTTGGAAAGCAGCACTTGTATCAGCGCTCTGTGTGAGTAGAGCGCCTCGTTGGTGGCGAGTTTGTCCAGCATGTTTTCCACCAGCTTACCGCCCATGGCAAAAGCCACATCGAGCACCTCTTGCCTGCGCGAGCCGTCGAGAAGTGTAATCTGCCGGAGCATGTGTTCGATCATCGGCCCGATGGAGAGCTCCTTGAAACCGCTTTTGGCGGCCTCGATTATCATCGGAGCCCGGGCCGGCTCACCGGAAAACGCTTCGCAAAAGGTGCGCATAATCATAAAAGCCGCTTCAATTTTGCCCTCGTCGATAAACCGCATCGCCATAACGGAGGCCTCTCTGGCAAGTGCGAGATATTTTTTAGGGTCGGTTTCAGTCTGAAGCGACGATATAAGCTCCTGAAGCCGGTCGTCCATCGGGACGGCTTCGCGGGGCGCTTCCTGTTTCCTCTGGATGCCGAGGGATTGGCCGAGTCTTATCTCGTTGGCGCAGATGTGTATCACCCCGCCGTCTGTGAGATATTCCTCGACCTTGCCCTTTCCACGGAAAAGTTCAACCTCCATCGCCATGACGCGCAGGAAGTTTTCCAATTCCTGTACGGATAAGCCTTTGAGGAAAAACACCTGTTTTAATTGCCTGAGAAAAAACTCCCTGGCCAACCCCACCAATACCTGGTTGCCGGGCACCAATGGCTCGGAAGACAGTTGAAACCCGTCTTTCGATATCCCGAGCGCCAACTGGTCTCGGTCGCTGAGAGCCATCGCCAAAGAATTGCGGGTTTTATCGAGAGTTATTTGTAATGTAGGATGTCCACGAGGGTAGAAATTGACCGTCTTAAGCGCCCGAGCCAACTCGACAAGCGCGTCCTCGACAAGCGCAGCTAACCCCGATTTCCCCCCGGAAGCGCTCTCTTCCGGCGGGATTCCGCTCGAATCGTTATCCATTCCATATACATTCTATCCGATTTACGCCCCGACTTCAAGAGAAGAGGCTTGTTACACTTCACTTATGGCGCCATCTCAGTTTAGGTTGCCTGGCGGCGCGAGTTTCGTCCAGACGCCTTAAAAGCGTATTGTGTGGGGCGGTTTTCACTATTTCAGGATCTTGCTCGGATTCGGCGCTGATAAGTTCCATGGCTTGAACGAATGCGTCAATGGCGTCAGGGGTTTCCGTCTCGGTCGGCTCTATCATCAAAGCGCCGTGAACTACAAGGGGAAAATATACCGTGGGGGGGTGGAATCCGTAATCCAGGAGCCTTTTTGCGATGTCCATGGTGGTGACGCCGGTTTTTTTCAGGTGCTGATCATCAAACACGCACTCGTGCATACTTGGCCCTTCGTATGACAGGTGGTAAGTCTCACTCAGTCTCTGCTTGAGGTAGTTGGCGTTAAGCACGGCCATCCGGGCCGCCCGTTTCAATCCCTCCGGCCCCATCGAGCGTATATATGCGAACGCCTTGGCCATAACGCCGAAATTCCCGAAGAACGACCTGATCCGGCCTATACTTTCGGGTATGTCTTCACGAACTTTCCAGCCGGAGTCATCGCGCAGGATGCGCGGAACCGGCAGGAAGGGCTCGAGACTTTTCTTCACACTCACCGGCCCCGACCCGGGCCCACCACCGCCATGAGGAGTAGAAAACGTTTTGTGCAGATTGACCTGAATAACGTCGATTCCCATATCCCCCGGCCTGGCGATACCCAGAATGGCATTCAGATTTGCCCCGTCGCAGTAAAGCAATGCGCCACGGTCATGCAGCACACGTGCCACATCGACGATTTCCGACTCGAACATCCCGAGGGTATTAGGGTTGGTGAGCATCAGCGCTGCGGTGGTATCGTCGCATGCTTTTTCTACCTCCCCGGCGGTTATCAAACCGCGTGAGTCGCTTTTTATTCCCTTGATATCGAACCCCGCCAGCCTGCTCGATGCCGGGTTGGTTCCGTGCGCGGTGTCCGGTATGAGCACCACCTTTCTGTCTGAATCGCCCCTGCTGCGATGATACGCCGCGATAAGCAGCAAGCCGGTCAGTTCCCCGTGTGCGCCGGCGGCGGGCTGCAACGTGGTGGCGTCCATGCCGGTGATTTCCGTGAGGTATTGTTCGAGAAGCGCCATGAGTTCGAGTGCGCCTTGCGCCGTATCGTCGGGAAGATACGGATGCGCTCCCGCAAAACCGTCGAGTTCGGCCCATTTATCGTCACACTTGGGGTTGTACTTCATGGTGCACGACCCCAGCGGATAAAAACCGGCGTCTATATGGAAATTGAGTGTACTGAGACGGTGGAAATGCCGCACCACCTCCGCCTCGCTCACCTCCGGGAAACCGGCAATCTCGCCACGCGCATAATCGCCGTAAAGACTTGACGGAGACGCTTCTTCAACACCCGGGTCGGGTAGCGACGCCCCACAACGATCGGGAACGCCTGCCTCGAAAATAAGCGGATCCCTCATTAGCAACCCGCGCGCTCCGGGTAATTGTCGATTTTTGTCTTCTTTCATCGCAACATGGTCAATCCGGCCAATTGCCGGCCAGTTCGTCAATATCCTCGCGGGTATTAAGCTCCGTGACGCATACAAGCACACAGTCGTTCAACTCCGGATACCAGCGCCCCAACGGCAGGCCCGCAATTATCCCTTTTTCTTTCAGCTTATCCAATGTCTGTTGAGCATTTCCCCCGACTCGCACCACAAACTCGTTAAAAGTCGGGGCCTTAAATTTGAGGGAAGCTTTTTTATCCAACATGCTTTTCGCATACTCTGCAAGAGATAGATTTATCACCGCCAGGCGCCGCAACCCACCTTTGCCCATCAGGGACATATATACCGCCGCGCGGAGCGCCATCAGCGACTGGTTGGTGCATATATTCGACGTGGCTCTGCCACGGCGAATGTGTTGTTCGCGAGTGGCCAGCGTCAGGCAATATCCGCGCTCGCCTTCGGCATCCACCGTTTCGCCGATCAGCCTGCCCGGCATATTCCGGACATCTTCCATCCTTCCCGCCAAAAAGCCGCATCCCGGCCCGCCGAATGACGGATACATACCGAAACTTTGCAACTCGCCGCACGCAACGGCGGCGCCAAGTTCTCCCGGCGGCGTTAGAACCACCCACGCCAAAGGCTCGGAAACCACCCCCACCAGCGGCGCGCCGGATCGGGAACAAGCAGAAGAAATAGATCGAATATCCTCGACCACACCGAAGAAGTTTGGAGATTGCACCACCACCGCTGCAACATCATCGCCCAAAGCGGACTCGAGGGCCTTTACATCAAGCCGTCCCGTCGCACGGTCATAGTCAATCTCATCGACACCCGCATTCTGATAAGCCAGATATGTATTCAGCGTTTCTCGATACTCGGGATGAACGGAACGGGCCAGCACAATTCGCCTCCGACCGCGCGACATTCTCAAGCACATTAAAGCGGCTTCGGCCAGCGCCTCCGCGCCGTCGTACATGGACGCATTGGCCACTTCCATCCCGGTCAGCATGGCGACCATGGTCTGGAACTCGAATATCGATTGGAGAGTGCCTTGGCTGGCTTCCGGTTGGTACGGCGTATAAGCGGTAGCGAACTCGCTCCGTGAGGTTGTCGCATCTACCGCCACAGGCACATGGTGCATGTAAGCTCCGCCGCCCAGAAAACATCGTGTTGAAGCAGTATTGGCATTTCGTCCGGCGAGGCGCCGCATCAACCGGTCGAGTTCCATTTCCGACAAAGCGGCCGGAATATCGAGCGGCAGATTCAGCCTCACCTCAGAGGGGATCGACTCGAACAGTTCATCAATATCGTTGATCCCCACGACCCGCATCATCCTGCGGACATCCTCAGGGGTATGAGGGATATATCGCATATTTTTATAGGGATACCGAGGTGATTTTACTCGATCTCCCCCATTTCTTCATCTACATATTCTTCGTATTCTTCGGACGAAAGCAGCTTGCCAACCTCATTCGGTTCGCTGATTTCGATCTGAATCATCCATCCGTCGATATAAGGATCCTCGTTGACCAATTCAGGTCTATCTTCGAGTTCTTCGTTTACCTTGACAACCTCCCCCGTTAACGGGCTGAACAGGTCCGAGACGGTTTTAACGCTTTCAATAACCCCGAACTGCTCGTCGTGAACAACCTCGTCGCCGACCTCCGGCAACTCGACGTAAACGACATCGCCCAGTTCTTTTTGAGCATAGTCGGTGATACCCACCACGGCCTTTTTGCCCTTGATACGTACCCATTCGTGTTCGCGGGTGTATTTAAGGTCGTCCGGAAATTTCACGGCGCACTCCTTTCCAGCGAAGTCTCCTCAATAAATGGGAGCTTCACTACTTTTGTATTTCGCGGTTTATCATGTATGATTACATCCAATTGATTTCCCACTCTCGCAGAATTTCTACTAATTCGCGCTAACGCAATGCCGACTCCCAATGACGGGCTCATTGTTCCGCTGGTTATCAATCCCACTTTTTCGTTCTTGTCGAACACCGGGTAGTGGCCGCGCGGCACTCCACGCTCGAGCATCTCGATGCCTGCAATCGTATTTTCCGTCCCCGCCTCTTTTTGCCTGATCAGCGCTTTTTTGCCGATAAAATCGTTTTTGTCCCAACGGCATATCCAACCAATGCCGGATTCGAGCGGGGTATGCTCCTCGTCCAATTCGGCGCCCCAAAGCGGATACCCCATCTCTATTCTCAGGGTATCCCTTGCGCCCAGTCCCGCAGGGACAAGCCCGTCCCTTTCGCCGGCGTCCGTTATTTCTCCCCATAGTTTGACCGTTTGTTCCGCCGGACAAAACAACTCGAAGCCGTCTTCTCCAGTGTAACCGGTTCGGGAAATCGAGCAATCCACACCCGCCACCTTTGCGCTCAATAATCTCATATACCTTAATTTCTCGATATTTGCATCCATCAGTTTCGATATTATTCTCTCGGAAGCCGGTCCCTGCAAGGCCAGCATTGCCGTATTATCGGAAATATCTTCGATCTCAACCCCTACGCCGGCCTGTTCCTCGATCCAGGCAAAATCCTTATCCTTATTTCCCGCGTTCACGCAAAGTAAATATCGCTCGCCAAAATCGTAAATAATCAGGTCGTCTATCACTCCTCCCCGCTTGTTGAGCAGTGCGGTGTATATCCCGTCACCCGAGGTTATGCGGTCGAGGTCGTTGGAAGTGATACGCTGCAGGAAATCTTTCGCGCGCGGACCACGAATTTCCATCTCGCCCATGTGGCTTGTGTCGAACAACCCCGCAGCGGTTCGCACCGCTCGATGTTCGGCATTTATGCCCGAGTAATACACCGGCATCTCCCAACCCGCAAACTCGACCATTCTTGCGCCCAGCGAGCAATGATTTTCATATAGCGGCGTTTTCTTTATTTTTCACCCCCTTTTTATCGGCGAAAACAGGGTCGAATTCGCTTCAAATCTCCATTTTGAGGCAAAAGATAACGACCTATAAAAGCCTTGTAAAGTACCCCGTTATTCTTCTTTGAGAAATGCCGATAACTGATAACCGGCGACTTCGTGTGGCAATAAAAATGTTGGGTTATGTAGCCGATTATGCACGCTATCAGAGTTCGGCTATTCGGATTTCAATACCCGTTCCTGGCGGCTTTGCCTCGCCTTATGACTGTATCGCGTTGGAAGTTTTCATCGTCCGTTTCGGGGTAATCGATATTAAAGTGCAACCCGCGCGTTTCGAGTCGCATCATCGCACACCGTATGATGATCTCGGCCACCATCGCGATGTTGCGCAACTCCAACAGATCGGGATTGACCTTGAGGTCCCAGTAATAATCCCGAATTTCCCGCATAAGCAGCCTCACTCTCGAAAGTGCGCGTTCGAGCCGCTTGTTGCTCCTGACAATACCGACGTAGTGCCACATCAGGGATCGAATTTCGTCCCAGTTGTGCGATATGACGACCATTTCGTCAGGCTCGGAGGCGTGACCAGGGTTCCAAGGAGGCACTTTTACATTATGCGGTTCCACAAGGTCAATATCCTTTGTGGCGCGCCATATATGGTCTGCGAAAACAAGGGCTTCGAGCAGGCTGTTGGATGCCAGACGGTTAGCGCCGTGCAAACCGGTGTTGGCAACCTCGCCGCAGGCATAAAGTCCCGGTATGGTGGAGGCTCCGTTGACATCAACTTTTATACCGCCGCATGAATAATGCGCCGCAGGCACCACCGGAATCTGCTCATTGCCCATATCATAGCCGTATCCTATAAGGGTCTTATGAATATAAGGAAAATGTTCCCGCACAAAGTTTTTTCCCCTGTGCGATATATCCAACATAACATAGTCATCGCCGGTTTTTTTCATCTCGAAGTCTATAGCCCGGGCGACAATATCTCTTGGCGCCAGCTCGGCCTCCGAGTGGTAATCGGGCATAAATCGCTCGCCGTCTATTCGCTTCAGTACCGCGCCCTCGCCCCGGACGGCTTCACTTACCAAAAACCTCTTTGCACGGGTATGATACAGGCATGTCGGGTGAAATTGAAAAAATTCCATGTTGGCGATATCCGCTCCCGCACGCCACGCCATCGCGACACCATCACCGGTGGCAATATCGGGATTGGTGGTAAACCGATACACCTTTCCGCATCCCCCTGTGGCCAAAATCACCACCGGGGCCAAAAAGGTATGAACCTCCCCGGTCTCTATTTCCAACACGTACGCTCCGAAGCAACGGTCGCTCTCCTGCAGACCCAGTTTTCGACGTGTAATGAGATCGATGGCGAAATGATGTTCGTGACAAGTGATTTTATCGGCCCTTTTTTCGCATTGCCGGAAAAGAGCCTGTTCCACTTCATGGCCGGTGAGGTCATGGGCGTGGACTATCCTGCGATGGGAATGGCCTCCTTCCATGCCAAGATGGAGGTTGTCGCTTGATCCGGTGAACTCGACGCCCAACTCGATCAGATCCCCGATGTGCCTGGGCGCATCTTCCACCACCATCCGCACCACGTCCTCATGGCTCAACCCGGCCCCGGCGACCAGCGTGTCGCGAATGTGATTTTCGAAATTATCCGTTTTGTCCGTGACGCTTGCGATACCGCCCTGTGCGAGGTTGGTGTTGCTTTCCATACACTCTTTCTTGGTCACGATGGCCACGCTGCCGCGCTGTGAAGCTTTAAGCGCAAGACTTAAACCCGCTATACCGCTGCCTAAAATGAGGTAATCCGTTCTTATTTCCATTTTTCCCTTATTATTTCCCTTCTTGTGAAACTATCGGAAGGCAAAAGAGATGTCAACTATGGAATAAAACCATCACGGCGCCTTTTTACGGGCAAACAACAGTCGCAGGTGATGTCGGTAGCGGCGGTCGTTTTGGAATATAGCCGCCATCGCGGCTATAGCTTGCCTTAACAAGGGATGATAAGGCAGTTTTCCGGCCAGGCCATTGTTCACCAGCCATCCGGCCCACGATACCGGAATCAACGGCATTATATCGAAAAAAGTCTGGTAAGACCTTAACTTCCAGCGATTCGCCCCGTCGGAAGGATCGGCGTAGAGGTAGCTGGTTTGATTCGCACCCTCCTCGATGGAGTCCACTTCTTCCCGGGTAAGCTCTCCCGCCTGGAAACGGTTTTCGAGGATACCGGCGCCTGGGAAATATACCATCCAGTAGGAGTTTATCCTTTCGGGCTTTGTACGAACGTAAAAATCCGCCGCCATCTCCTGCTCGGCTTTCCCTTCTTCCGGCAACCCCAGCATGTGATCGATGCCGACCGATATGCCGTATCGATGAAGCAGATCGATGGCCTTCTCGACCCGGTCGGCGCTTCCGGCGCGGTCTAGCAACTTGCGTCGCGTCGCGTCGCTTACCGTTTGCATGCCTATCTTTACCCGGAAGCATCCGCTGTCGGCGAGCAACTTGACGCGGTGTTCGTCCAGGGCCAGCGGGTGGGTGTAGCAATCGTACGGCACATCGACTTCCCGGTATAATTTTGCGAATTCCTCGAGCCATCGCTCATCGATGGTGAAAACATCGTCCCAGAAACTGACCGTTTTGGGTTTATATTTTTGCTTTGCCGGTATCAGCTCTTCGACGACATCTTCAGGGCTGCGGCGCCGCACGTGGTTTTTTTCCATCGAGTAGAGATCGTGGTACATCGAGTTCGAGCAGAAGGCGCACTTATATGGGCAACCCCGGCCGGCGATAACCATATAATTGGCGGAAAATGCCGGTATTTTCGAGTAAAAAAGCTCCTTGTCCGGTTCGGGCAACGAATCGAGATTCCTGATGTACGGCCGTGGCGGCGTTCCCTCGATATGGCCGTTGACCTTCCTCCAAACATTAGGTATCGGCTCATCGGGCAGCTTCCCATCGCGCATTCCTTCGACGATGTCCAGCATCGCCCCCTCACCCTCTCCGACAACAACCGCGTCAATTTGCGGATATGCGAGCACTCTTCGAGGCACGGCGGTGGCGTGCGGCCCGCCGAATATTATCGGGGTTGGAACCCTTTTGCGTATGCGTTGCGCCACATCGAGCGCCCAGCGGAAGTTTATTGTGTAAGCGCTGAAAGCTATAATATCCGCGCCGGAACTTACAGCGGCGTTGACGATCCGAGTCGTCATGTCGGAAATGCGCCATATGAATGGAACTCTAGCGTTTTCCTGGCCCGAAAACTGGGCGGGATCGAAAGCAAGCGCCGTCTCGTGGCCGGCGGCATTGAGAACGCCGCTTAAATATTCGATGCCAAGATGCTCGCTCGCCGCATGAACGAAAAGAACCTTCATCACCCCTACTCGGGGCCTTCGTAATACCACCCGCTTATCAGGAAATACCGCATCAATTTCTCTTCGCTCTCCATTATCTCGCGGATCGTCCTGTCGGGATCGGAAAAGAGCCTGACCAGTTCCTCGTTCATCTTGCGAAGGCGGTAGCTCATGGTACGGGCGAAGGCATATACGACCTTGAGCGCCGCGACGGAATTGCTGTTGAGAAGCCCGTCCATATCGGACTTATAAAAACAATACAGTGAAGAATCAACGTCCGCTATGGCGCATGCCGATCTCGGTTGGCCGTCGATCAGGCTCATCTCGCCGAAAAAACTTCGCGGCCCAAGCCTCGAAAGCACCTTCTCCGTACCCATCGGCGTTATTTTTACAATACGAATCTGGCCCGATTTTATTATATACAAACAATTCCCGGGATCGCCCTCACGGCAAATGAACTTATTCGCTTCATAATTCTTTTCAGTCGCGACCGACTCGATTTCCTCGACCTCTTCCGGCCTTAAATCACGGAAGGCCAAAACCTCATGAAGCGTTATGTGATCGCTCATTTGCGCCATCGAAAATCAGGAACCCCCAAAGGAACAAGGTTATTATGACGGATTTTGCGCAAACTTGCAAGGCTTTCGGCGCCGCTGTACCATTGTGAAGCCATGCGGGCACTAGTCATAATCGCCACTTATAATGAAGGCGGAAATATCGAAAGCCTTGCGGACAAAATACTGAAACTCCCCCATTCCCTTGACGTGCTGGTAGTGGACGACAACTCGCCCGACGGAACCGGCAAAATAGCCGATCGTCTCGCGGAAAAAACGGGCCGCGTATTTGTCATACATCGGCCCGAAAAGCTGGGGTTGGGTAATGCGTTGCGAGCGGGCATGGTTTGGGCCGTCGAGCGCGGCTACGAAATCGCCTGCACAATGGACGCAGACCATTCACACGCCCCCAAGTACCTGCCCGACATGATCGAAATCGCCAAAAGCGCCGATGTCGTAATCGGCAGCCGATACGTGCCGGGAGGCGGAGTGCGAAAATGGCCGCTGGGGCGAAAAATTCTTTCAAAAATGGCAAACTTCTATGCCCGCACGGTGATGGGATTGAAAATAAAGGACTGCACATCGGGGTATCGTATATATTCCGGCAAATTCCTCGCCTCGCTTCAATTAGATCGGATAACTTCCGGAGGACACTCCTTCCTCGTAGAGCTTATTTGGGAGGCCGAAAAAAACGGCTTTACCGTCAAGGAATTCCCGATAATCTTCGTAGACAGAATCAAGGGAATAAGTAAAATGACCCCCCGCGAAATATTAAGCGGAATATTCAATATACTTTCCAGACGCCTGTCCTCCGGTAAAAAATAGTTCCTGTTGCAAAATTGCGATTTTTAAAAATAAAATGCAATAAAATCGGAGACTTCCCCGTAGGGGCGAACCGATATGTGTTCGCCCATTGATTTCCTTTCGGGCAGACACACAGGTCTGCCCCTACGCATTCGCATGTTTAAATAATCTGTTACCTGAGGAACAATACGGGTTTTTTGTCTGAATCAGGGGATGCTCAGCGAAATACATCTTACCGGCGAAGAGGCGGCCACCCCCGAAGACCCGGTCCTGGACTTCGTCTACCTCGGAAACCATCGCGTGGCGATACTTACGGGAGATATAAATGCGGGAGAAAATCCGTGCTTCGTCGCCACCGCCGCCATGGCAGGGACGACTTATAATAATG
>CAZDAF010000001.1:0-44122 GCA_964503115.1 uncultured bacterium | reverse complement strand
ACCGCCGACACGCGGATTTTCAGTCCGCTGCTCTACCGACTGAGCTACCTGGGCACAATTTACATATCCACTCCACCGCCACTACCTGCAAACAATACCACAAATTCCAACTAAAAAAGGGAATTTAAGGAGTAATGCCCGGGATAAAAGGCGACGAAAGGGCAAGTCATGCGATCACCGACCGTTCGCGCAAAGTATCCGTTTTCCCACGACTCATTTCCCTACAGGCGCTTCTTGTTTGAAAATCGAGCGTTGATGCTTTTTAACGTTTCTATTTCTTCACTTAAGTTAGTGCTTTTCTATGGTGTCGGTTGATTTTGGGGCAACCTTCTCCAAATGCAATCCTTTGCGCAAAAGCTGCAAGGCGCAAGCACGGGAACATTATCGGCCATTACTGCTATCGCGGAAACGGATTTCGAGGGCGTCATCACGTAATGAGGGCTGAGCTTAACCCCTATTTTATCCGCATCCAGCATTTTAAATATCACGTTCTGCTCTTTTAAGTCCCAATCACAATAACCCGGGCTGAATCTCCAACTGGCCATGAGGCCACGTTGATCCGCTTCCTCTCTCCACCGCTCCTCCACCATATCGGCTACAACTTCAGCCAGCTCCGAACCCAAAGTATCGAATACCATTTGAAGATAAATGGAATCGCCGGGTGTTAAATTCTTCTTCCATTCCTCACCCGCGGTAGCTATCATAAACACAATAAATTTCTTCCCCCCGCAGCGATCAACCAACCGGGCGAACATGTGACTATTAATACTGCCGTTCTCGAACGCGATTTCATTTTTCTTCACCCCGGCTGCCGGCACAAAACGATATACACCCTTCGCTTCGATGTCGCCTGTGAGCGTCTGAATGGATTTATCCACCAGACACTTCACATCGCTGTTTTCCGCAAAATTATCATCATAGCCCAGTTTGGAAAGTACGTTGTTACGGAGCTTGGTAAGATTATCGGTATTTAGAACCGGCTCGACTATTACCATGGTTCACCGGCTGAAACCCTCTCGATGGCGGCCTCAGTCTGTTCCAGAAGCGTAACGGCGGACTCTGCGTAACCGTCCGCCCCGAAACTTTTGGCGAGAGCCGTGTCCAGTGGTGCTCCGCCAACCATGATAACCGTGCCGGGCGTTTCTTCCTTTACGCGGCGAATGATTTCCGGCATCATCGCCATGGTAGTTGACATCATGGCCGACAGTGCAAGGACTTTTGCCTCTTTTTCTTGTACATTACGAATAAAGGCATCCACTGAAACTTCACGACCAAGATCGTAAACTCGATAACTGCTTGCTTCATAAACCTTGGCAATGATGTTTTTACCCAGATCGTGTGGATCCCCTTCAACTACACCTATAACCAGCGGAGTTCCATGTCCGGGTTCTCTTCCAAGATGCAACGAAATTCTCTTAAAACCCTCATGGACAGTGTCAAGTGAAAGCAGAAAATGCGGAACCGGCACATCGTCGGTCATCATTCTGCGCCGCTGACGTTCCAATCCACGGAATAGCGCCAGCCGCAATTCATCTTCAACTATGGCGGTTTCAAAGGCTGCGCCCAAACACCTATTTAACTCCTCAGAGTTATGCTCCCGGACGGCCTTTTCGAGGCCGGTAAGTAATTTCTGTTTGTCTTCCATTTCCACTTCCGCTTCACCCGTAAATCTGTGCCGCTTGAACCATAATGATGGCGTTTAAAAGATTGGCGTTTGGTGGATATTCGCACCCGGGGGCCAGAATAAAGCCGCCTCCATCGGCAAGGTCGTCTATGACTTTTTTGCATTCTTCCATTACTTCATGAGGAGTGCCGCGGTAGAGAATTGAAGTCTCTACGTTACCGATTAAAATAACCCGATCGCCATATCGCTTTTTGAGTTCTTTCCTGGTTTTGCAGTCGTCCGGTAATCTTGCAAAAGAAATTGCCTCGGGTTTCATAAAGCGCATCATGGAATCGAAATACGGGCCATCGCCGCAGTTGTGTATAGCCACTAAACATTTTCGTCGATGGATCGCATCGGCTATTTCTCTGCCAAACGGGCCCTCAATTTTTTCCCAGATTTCCTTTCCAATCCCACTTTTTGCTGCGAACAACATATCGGGCGCTATTATGATCAACCCGGTATCACATAGTGCGTTAATGTAATCAATCAGCACCGCCGTGACCGTCTCCAGGGCAGCCATCACGTCCGCCGGGTAGAGTACACAATCCTTGAAAACCTCCTCCGCGCTTCTCATCATCCCGAGTACCGACAGTGGACTGGAAACTACGGGAACAAACACCGCCGTGAGACCTTTTTCCCTGATCGCTCTGCGGGCCATCTCGATAACTCTCTGCATGCGCGGTGCGTTTTTAATATCAATTTTCTTTAATTTCCTGTAATCAGTGTGATCTCGAATAAGCGGATTTGAATAATCGGGGTGTGCGGTGGAATTTTCGGGGTATATGGTGGCTTGTCCGAAATCGGATGCTTCGACTGTTAGGTCCAGCCCAAGTAGCAAAACGTCACCGCCTATCATATCCGCTCCGAGCAAGCCCGCTTCAATAGCCACATCAGCTTTAGTTGAAAAGTCGAAAAACGAAACACCGGTAAGCTGCCTGTAAACTCCACCCAGCAATGGCGCACAGGGTACGTGATCCGGCTCCTTGTGCCTCATAGTGGTTATCAGTCGTTCGATGGTGCTCAGCCTGGAACGACGCGCTCGATAACTGCTGAAACCGGCCAGAGCATCGAGTACTTGATCGGATAAATAACCTGGTGGCGGTATTTGCCCCTTAAAAAGATACCCTAATATCTTAGACACAGACATTTTCTAAACTTTGATAATCCTCCCGAAAAATGGATTTTTCACGAGGCTTTCATTTAGACTCCGTATAATGAGAAATTTCTGTAACTTTTATAGGCTGATATCCTTCATCCCATATGTCAAATACCCAAAACGGCTCACTCAACTTCGGCGGAAAGCTTAAAAGTCAAGGCCTTATCCAGGTATTCGGGCCGCGGCGGCGGCGACAGGAAGTAGGTTTTCGCACAAACATCCCCGCCGTCGATGTAAAGTACCCCGACGGTGCGGAGTGGTTCCGTCATGTCCGGCCCGGCATAACCGGGGTTATAATAAAGTATGCCTCCTCCCTCCGAGCAAAGCGGTTCGTGGCTGTGGCCGAAGACCAGGACCCGTACACCGTCCACTCCCATTATCCGTTGCCATCCCGGTGGCATGTTGACGACCTGCTCCATGTTCAGGGGAAAGAAGCGGTGAGTCAGCGCTATTTTTATTCCCTCGACCTCGACCGTCGTAATCCAGTCGTAAACGGCCGTCCGCTCGTCCTCGTGGTTACCGCTCACGGCGACCACGGGCGCTATTTCTTCGAGAGAGTTGATAACTTCGATGGATCCGATGTCTCCCCCGTGGAGGATGAGGTCGGCGCCCTGAAATATTTCAACGGCATTGGGATCAAGATTACCGTGGGTATCCGCTATGACTCCAACCTTTTTCAAAGTTTTTTCCCGTTAAGGATGGAGACAAGTGGGCTTACCCGGGATAATGGCCGCTTTGTCCATCCACCTTATGAGCATTCTTCGCGCTCGAGCGACCGCCTCGGGAACTTCCATGCCGAGCGACATCTTGGCTGCGACAGCGCTTGCCAGCGCGCAGCCCGTGCCTCGGAACTCTCCGGGACGCCTCTTGCCGCGATACCGGCGAATTATGTCTCTTCCCACCAGTACGTCAACCGGCGGGCCATCGAGATGGCCACCTTTTATAAGCGCCCACCCGTCGTCACCGCCTCGCATCAACCTGACCAATGCCCTGCCTGCGGCCACCATCGATTTTTCGTCCGATACTTCGATACCAGTCAACTCTACAGCCTCGTGACGGTTGGGGGTGACCACGGTCGCCACCGGCAGCAGTTTGCGCGTTAAAGCGGTTATTGCGCCGGAGGGTAAAAGCTGCACGCCTCGAGAGGGTTTTATCACCGGATCGAGCAATACCGGCAACTGTGGCACTTTGCGCAAGAATCGTGCCACCTCATTGACGTTATCCTCACTCGCAAGGGCGCCGATCTTTACCGCTCCCAGCGGCAATTCGTCCGCTAACGTTTCGAGTTGTGCGGCCAATAGGTCGCTATCGACAGGATGCACCGCCCGGATTCCTTTAGGGCCCTGCACCGTTATCGCCGTAATGGCGGCGACCACCTGTGCTCCAGCCGCGCAACCTGCTTTCAAGTCCATAAGCATGCCCGCCCCGGCGGAAGGGTCGAGCGCGGATATTACCAGTAACCTCGGCTGTGTCATTTTGCATTCTCCCATGCGCGGATCATGGATTCCGCTCCTTCCTTCAAATCGCCATTGGCGGCCAGCGAGCTGATAACCGCCGCCGCACTCGCACCGGCGGCTTTCACCGCTGCGACATTCTCCGGCCCTATGCCGCCGATAGCCACCACTGGAATGGGCGCCGTTTTCACTATCGCCGCAAGCGATTCAACTCCTCGAGCAGCGACCCCCTTGCCCTTGGTGTCCGTCGGGTATATTGCGCCGTAGCCTATGTAATCGGCGCCGTCATTGATAGCGGCGCCGGCTTCTTCCATCGAGTGGGTCGAAACGCCGATTATGGCCCGGTCGCCCAGAACCTTTCGACATGCATGCACCGGCAAATCTTCCTGCCCCACATGTACACCCATCGCGCCGGAGATCAGAGCGACATCCGCACGGTCATTAACTATAAAAGTTGCGCCGAAGTCCCTGCATTGAGCCGCGACAGCTCGAGTCGCGCGGAGCATGTCACCCGCCTCCATGCTCTTAGCTCGAATCTGAATCACGCGGGCTCCTCCAACCAGGAGATCCCTGGCCGCCCCGGACCAATCTCCCCCGGGAACAATGGAGTCGTCAAGTATAGCGTAAAGCCCGCCGGAAACGGAAAAAACAACGTCGCTCATTCCTCGAGGCTCCGCAAGTATGCCGCTGCATCTTCCGGCGGGGTGTGATTGATGTAAAACCCCGTACCCCATTCAAATCCGGCTACCTTGGTCAAGGTAGGCATTATTTCAAAATGCCAGTGATAGTGGGAAGTGTCCTTGTCGGTGTTGGTCGGACCGGTATGCAGGAGGAAATTGTAGGGAGGCCCGTTGAGGCCGACGGCGAGTTTCTTCAACGTTCTGGACAAGATGCTCGCGAGACTTTGAAGCTCCTCTTCCGGCAACATCTCAAAATTTGAATAATGCTTTTTAGGCAACACCCACGTCTCGAACGGAAATCGCGGCGCGTAAGGACAGATAACAAGGAAGTTCTCATTTTCCAAAACAACGCGGTCTCCGTCCCTTGCCTCTTGGCGTATCATATCGCAGAAAATGCACCGTTCCTTCAGGTCGTGGTAATTCTTGGTGCCCGCCAACTCCTCGGCGACGTTTTTCGGTATAATGGGCAGCGCTATAAGCTGGCTGTGAGTATGTTCGAGGCTGGCGCCGGCGGCCGCGCCGTGATTCTTGAAAATAAGGATATATCTCAGGCGCGAGTCCCGCTTGAGATCCACGATACGCTCCCGGAAGGCCAACATGACGTTTCCCATTTCTTCCAGTGACAGGTCCGCCATCGTTTTGTTGTGATCCGGGCTTTCGATAATAACCTCATGGGCGCCGACGCCGCTCATCCTGTCGTAGACGCCTTCCCCCACTCTTTCAATATCACCCTCCACCTTAAGAGCGGGGAACTTATTGGGAATAACGCGCAGGCTCCACCCGGGACTGTTCGGCGAAGAGTCCGCATCACGATAGGCCAATACCTCCGGCGGCGTGGACGCCTCGTTCCCGGGACAAAACGGGCAAAAACCTACCTCGCTCACACGCGCTGTTGAGATATTGTAATCGCGCGGCCGTTTGGATCGCTCCGTGCTGATAATCACCCACCGTCCCACGATGGGATCTTTTCTCAATTCCGGCATATTTCCTCGCCTCCATGCAACATGAATAGTCCTATTTCCACCAATCGGCGTCTATCGCACTAAAGCAGGCGTCACGCCGCTCGATACTTTCAAGTTCCACCCCGTCGGTTTCGTTTATCCTTCCGGTGGACATAGTGGACTGCACCATCTCCAACAGCCTGATTGCATCGCGGTAGTGGATCATCAATCTTTCTTCAGCATAGTCGCGTGCCGTTCCGGTAGTTATGAGGAACTGCCAATCGCTTGCCTCGAGCAGTAATTGTTCTCTCACAAGTTGAAACAATACGCGTTTCAAATCGTCGTTTGGGAAAGAAACGGTGCGAATCAGTTCCGCCGTCCGTCGCTCAACCTCGTAGACCTTTTCCCATGTCCAGGTTGTGTCCTGATTGAGCCAGACGCGGTCGTCGCCGCCGTCCCCCCAAGATCCTTCCGGCAAAGCTATTCGCTCGGAAGGCGGGAAGCTGTCGAGGTAACTTCCCAGTGTGGCGGGTTTTACCTCCGGGTCGGCGGCGAAGCTGCGCACGACAGCCTCGATCCATCGCGGGCCCTCAAACCACCAGTGTCCGAACAACTCCGCGTCGAATGGGCAAACAACCACCGGCGGGACGGCGGTACGGTCTGAGGCGGAAGCGACTACTTCCTTAACCAGTTGGACGAAATGATGGGCTTGCAAACCGAGAGCGTCTTCGGCCCATGCCGGCTCGTATACCTGTTTGTCCCCTAAATCGGCCTTCGGGTCGGTTACCCGCCAGTATCGGTGCCCACCGGGCCAGTGCTTTTTATGGAACTCGAGATAACGGCCGTCTCCCGGGTATCCCCATTGGCCGCTCCAAACCTGCAGGCTGGTGCGAGGATCCCGCACGAAAACGCAAACGCCTATGTCGTCTTCATCCGCCGAGCCCACAAGCTCGTAAGGGCGGTATGGAGACCGACCGTCTTCAACAGTCCCGGCACCCAATCTCGGAATAGGCGGCGGCAATCCGTCGCGCAACTTTTTCCTGAAAGGGTCCCCCGATGCGCCTACGTATGGGCGCCATCGCGCGGGGCCGTGGTGAGCGCCGCGCATTATCATGTGAGAATCCACCAGCGTGTATTCGATACCGGCGCTGCGCAAAAACGACTCGATGCCGGCACGGTATCTCGGTTGCCGCACCCGGCCCGCCGGTTCCATCCAGTTACTTTGTCCTGGCCGGTAAGCGCACTCCGGCAGCCAGAACCCTCGAGGCCCCACCCCATATCGCCGCTTATAGGTTTCCACTCCCGACCATACCTGGCCCTTTATAGCACCATCTTCGGCAATGAGAGGTAAAAAACCGTGCGTAGCGGCGCTGGTGATGATTTCTATCACACCACTGTCCTGAAGGGAACGGAACTTCCCCATCATGTCACCCTTGATGGATTCCGTAAAATATCCTTTGAGGTCCTCGAAGAAATCGCGCCACATCACCGCAAGAGCGGCCATCTCGGAGCGGCCTTCTTTTTCAAAGCGACGCAAATCCTCTGCCGCAGAGTCCATCTTGCGATCCAGATAGGCGGAAAACTGTTCGTGGAAATAAGTCGAGGATAGCTGCTCGGACAGCACAGGCGTAAGCCCTATAGTGATACATTCATCGATACCGTCTTCGGCCAGCCTGGTGAAAGTTTTCAAAAGCGGCAGATAACACTCGGCGGCCGCTTCATTCAACCAGTCTTCACCATGGGGCCATCGGCCATGCCCCAGCACCCACGGTAAGTGAAAGTGCAGCACAAAAGCGATATAACCTTCAGACATGAGCGATCACTTTCCTTTCGATTTGATTTTCAATGCGACCCGCAAGTCGATGGGATCGGTGGAAGATGGTAACGGTAGCAGCGCCATCAGCCACGATCCCTGGTACATTTTTTCGAAGCCGCTTTCGGAACGGCAAAGCGTCATTACCGGTGCTCGCCATATTTCCATGGCTTTGTCCAAATCCCACTCGAGTGCCACACCTTCGTATTCGTCCACTGCGCCGAATTGCTCGATCCCATCGATAGCGTCAACGCTGATCATACGAGCGTCCGACGGCCGGAGACCATCGAAGAGATAATAACGGTCGGGCGCATCCGGCGCCAACAGGGTAAAGTTGAAAGCCAGGCCATAGGAACCCTGCGGCCAGGGATCTTTCGGATCGAAGCGAATCCGGGCATCGACGCGACCCGAATTGACGTGAAATCGGTATTCCTTTGTGCCGCTTACCGGCACGTTCGATACATTGCCCTCTCTCCGATATGTCAGAACCGCCAAATCGCCATCAACTTTATATTCTTCCTCCCAGTCGTTTTCCACAAAATCGCCTATCTCGGTCCAGGTAGACCCGATAAAATTGTCTATACCGGTCGAGATGGGAAAGAAATGATCCATAAAAGAAAACCTGGGCAAGCGGTCGTAGGCCGGTTTTTCTTCTACTACGGCGTCGATTTCATGTATGGACGCGGGAACGTGGTCGGCTCCGTGATCGGTGACCCCACCGGGTTTTTGTTTGAGTTTATGATAAGCTTCGGGCCGTCTGGCCATGGTGTTGTGGAAAGCGAAAGCGCCGTTGAGGCTTTCCATGAGGAAACATGCCGCCCCGGTCTTCGTAAAGCCCCATTGAGAAACGCCGTCGCAAACGATTGCCTCTTTTTTACCGTCGATGTTCAGATCAACTGTCGATACCCGCACTTGGGAGATTTTTTCTTTCATCACTGCGGCTTCGGCTTCGAGCAGGTTTTTCCATATAGCATGGCGTAGATAGTTCAGATATGTGCCGCCGAAGAGCCCGTGCCAGTATGCGCAGTTGCATTGAGCGCGGAAGATGTTCCGCCATGCCGGGCCGAGCTTGTCGATGTCGGTGGGAGGACCGAGGTGTTTTTCAACTTCTGCGGCGGCGAAAAGCACCCGCTTGTGCATCAGGTTACTCTTGGGGTATTTAACCAGGAAATTGTCCCAGAATCCACCGCGCAGGAAAGGATTGCTTTCTTCCAATAGATCCTCTTTTTTAATTTTGCCCAGAACCGCTTCATAGCGCAAAATGGCCTCGGAAGGCAACGCCCACTCCATCATTTCCTCATAACTGGCGCATGGCAGATATATTCTGCCTTTCGGAGGGGAACGAAGCGCCGCGCAAAGAGGTATCACCTCAAGCCAATCTCGAGCCCGGTCGAGCGCTTCGAGGAAGCGATCGAGCCACCCTTCTTTGTAAACCCAGTCATGTGTCCCGGGCCATATTCCGAACTTCTCCCCGTCGTCGGCGTAAGTAATAGTCCCTCCGGGATGCTTTTCGGCCACCGATTTGAGGAAATCCATTATTTCATCGGGCTCCTTGAAGGGAACGAGATAGCGCATCTCTTTGGATATAGGAAATACGGTCAGCGTTTCTCCCGCTCGTTCGGTGAGGTAGTGGCCCGTGATCGGCGACTCGGTCAGGCCCGCGTATCGGAAATGGGAGTCGTCGAGCACGGTGTAATCCACTTCCGCATCGGCCAATAACTGCGGTAGGGAAGGGTCCCAAACCCTCTCGGCAAGCCACATACCCCGCGCTTCGGCTCCGTAGCGTCGTTCGAGTTCGTGCCGCATCAGCCGAACTTGGGCAACAGCATGCTCCTTGGGCCATATCGGAAGAATGGGCTCGTAATACCCCCCGCCGACCAGTTCCAGTTGCCCGCCGGCGACCATACGCCGAACAAGATCGTGATATTGAGGAGCGCCTTCGTCCATCCACTCGATAAGAGGGCCTGAGGTGTGAAGGCTGAACCTGATCGAGGGATGACCGCTCATCACCTCCAGGAACGGCATGTAACATTTTTCGGCCGCCTCGGAAAACACCCAATCGAAGTTCCCCACGGGCTGATGATTATGCACGCAAAAGGCTAGTTTTAAGCGCTCCACATTCTCCTCTCAAAATCCGCGTCGGGTACCTCGAAGCGGAGAAATCCCGCCGAAGGATACCGATCAAGCTCCCTCCCGAACCGCTCGAGCAGGATTGCGAATTTAAGTTCCATTCCGGGTTCGAGATCGAGAACTCTGAATGGAATCAACATTTCCATGCAGCTGTATGCGGCGGCCTTTGCCAGGGGTGATATCAGTTCCGGGTGCTCTCTGTCGGGCAGATAAAGGCGGCAAGGCAAAACGGGAGCGGGGTGCGCTGGAACTTCTATGCGAAAGGATTTTTCTTCCCCGACAAGCCCTTCGATAATAACGCAATCGGGCAGGGGCGAATCGTCGCCGGCGGCGCCTTCCTCGACTTTCCATGCCTTTTCGCGGCGGTCGAGCCGAAGGAACCATCGGTGCGCGTCAAAGCCGTAATATATCCGCTCGAGGTATATCTCCCGGGTGTACATAGTGCCGCCAACGGCCCGAACGGTATACATACCGCCGTCGTTCCACTCGTAATACTCCGTAACCTTTCCATCGATGGTAGGATGAAGGAATCCCACGGGCTCATAGTCCGGCCGGACGGGATGAGGCTGGAGAATAGGCTCCGCAAGCTTTTCCGGAGGAGCATGCCCCAGGAAGCGATAAACATTAGTCAGATGCGACCTGAATACGCGGTCGAATTCCTCGTCGTTGTCGGAAGTGAAATCATCTCCAAACCACCAGAACCAATCGCTCCCCTCAGCCGCGAACAGCTCCGATCTTGCCATAGATGGCCCTATATACGCCGGCAATCCGGCGAAAAAGCCCAAAAGCCCGGTATTCTCAATGTCCGGCATATCCGGGAATGTATCTATCATATCCTCATAATCCCGCCGGGTTGCCAGCAAAGCATTCCAAGCGTCGTTTTCCTCCTGATTGCCAATCCAAATGCTGTAGTCGGATCTTATCCACGACCCTGAATATAGGTTATCAATGGTGTTACGAGGAGGATGATCGCGCAACCATTCGGCCGGCAGCACTGTTTCGATGTCCGCCGCTTCGGCCAAGCCGCTGTATAGTGTATCGAGGAACTCCTCCCCACCTTGCTTGTAATGTTCCCATGGGTTTTCGCCGTCCAGCGCAATTGTGACAACTGCCGGATCTTCCCACGCGGCGGTTGCGGAGGCCGAATTGTGAAGGCGGTTGAGCATATCGGTGGCGGCATCCTTTTCGGGAAGCTTGCTGTAATCGAAACCCACGAGGTCGCTTAAGTTGCGGTCACGGAAAAAAACCGACACTTCCGCTCCACGATACGTCGCCAGGTAGGGGTGAAAATGCCGCCGGTTAAGATGCTCGATGCCAAACGTCCTTTGCAGGATGCCCTCGTCGGTCGCAAGCCACTGGAACCCGGCTTCCTTCAAAATGGGAATTATCTCCGGCGATACGGAACCCTCGCTGGGCCACATTCCGTTCGGATAAATCCCAAACACCTCTCGATACACCTCACGCGCCAGAAGGACATGTTCTCGAGCATCCTCGGGAAATCGGAAAGGTTCGGGCAGCTTCGTCCCCGGCATGCATCGGCGTGCCGTTTCGGTGTCGATCAGGAGCGGCAGTATGGGATGCGCAAACGGAGTTGTCGTAAGTTCGACCTTGCCGGATTGCGAAAGCGCCTTCCACCTGCCGAACAGGTTTTGAACAATATCGAGACCGACATTCAGCACGGTTTCCTTGTCCGCTTCGGAGAAATCCCACCCGCGCTTCTCGATTTCCTCGATTTCCTTGTATTCCTCGCGCGCCGCCCATCCTGTCCATGCGAGATGAAACCATACGATAAGATCGCGCAGTTCGTTGGTAGTGTAGTCGTCATGGCACTCCACTCCGGGATGCCATCCTTCGCTGCGCCTTTTCTCCCACAGGGCAAGATATCGGGCGTGGGGTTTTATCATGGTTTCGGAATTTGCGGCGAAGAAGTTATCAAGTATAAAAGCTCGATCCTGTTCGGATAAGGCGTCCGTGGGTTTTGCGGCGATGTCAAAAAATATATCGGTCGCGCCGCCGGCAAGCCGGTGGAGTTGAAGGAGGAGGGAGGGCGAAAAGTTTACAACCACCTTCACCGGGCGCCGCTCGATAGCCACAGCCATGTCGTTATAGGACTTCGAGGCGTGTAGGCGCACCCATGGCATGGATATAACCCCGGACCACGGATCCGTATAAAAAGGCTGATGCATATGCCATAACAAAACCAGCCGTAACTTGCTCATAATTGAATATAACCTCTCCGAAAATCCGGCCGCCCGGAGGAAGTCGACAGAGTTATTTCTCCACCACGCTCTTGCGCGGTATCACCGCTACGCCGCCGGGAGTTACGGTGAAACGCTTCCGGTCATGTTCAAGATCGTATCCTATCTTGACGCCCGGGGCGATATAGGCGTGTTTATCTATCACCGCTTTTCTTATCTGAGCGTATCTCCCTATTTCCACATCTTCCATAAGAACACTGTCCGTAACATGAACGAAGCTGTTTATGCGCACTTTCGGGCCGAGTACGGTTCGGTTGATGTGCCCGCCGCTGATGATGCAACCTTCGCTGACCATCGAATCCGTAGCTATGCCCACCCGGCGCTTCTTCTCGTTCGCGAATACGAACTTCGCCGGCGGCAAGTGTAGATAACCGGTCCCGATGGGCCACTTGTAATTGTAAAGGTTGAACGTCGGAGTGACACTGACCAGGTCCATGTGAGCCTTCCAGTAAGTATCGATATCGCCGACGTCCTTCCAATAGCCGTGCTCCCGGTCGGTGTCGCCGGGTATCACGTTCGTACTGAAGTCGTAGACATATACCGGATATCGCTCGAACATCGAGGTTATAATGTTGCGGCCGAAGTCGTGAGCGCTTGATTCATCTTCGGCGTCTCTCACTATTTCCTTGACCAGCGCATCGGTGTTGAAAATGTAGTTGCCCATGCTGGCCAGGGCCCAACCGGAGCGATTGGGTATTTCGTTAGGTTTGGCGGGTTTTTCCTCGAAACCGACCATCCTTCCCTCTCGATCCACCTCGGTTATTCCGAACCCCAAAGCCTTCTTGGCGGGCACCGGTATCGCCGCAACGGTAAGCTCGGCTTCCCGCTCCATGTGGAAATCGAGCATCTGTCTCAAATCCATGCGGTACACGTGGTCTGCACCGAATACGCAGACGTAGTCGGGGTTTTCGGCGGTGATGATGTCCAGGCTCTGATATATTGCGTCGGCGCTACCCTTGTACCACCATGGCCCGACTCGCATCTGCGCCGGAACAAGCTCGATGAAAAGGTCGTGCGTTGGCGCCAACGACCAGTAACGGGTGATGTGATTGTTCAGTGAATGCGATTTGAATTGAGTTAATACCTTGATGCGTATAAAGCCGGAGTTGACCATGTTGGAAAGTACGAAATCCACTATCCGGTATCTGCCGCCGAAAGGTACGGCAGGCTTCGCCCTGTCACGGGTTAGAGGATACAGGCGCTTCCCTTCACCTCCGGCCAATATAACGGATAGGATTCTCATCGAATTTCCAGTTTTCCTCGGTCATTCAACTGTTTCGACTTTCGGTTCAGGGACGGTTTTAACCGTAACGTCGGGCAATTTCCGCTTGGTGCGGAAATTAAAAACGGAACAGCCGGTTTGTTCGTTCGTCGAGCAGTGTTTTTGATATTCCGCCAGGCTGGGTATTCGCAATTTTTGCTCGGAATAACCCGCGCAATAACCGACTACGCCTGTGGTAGCCTTGCGCTTAGGGTCCGTAACGGGCCGGAAGTAAACGCACGGCATTTCTATCCCCTTTCGTCGAAAAGCCGTTTATATATTTATGACGAGGCGGACAGCCGTCCTCCCAACCGCTTATATTATAGCACATAATAAGAAATTCGCAGGAGAGCGAATTTAAAAACAAAACTCGGGCGGAAATTTACTTTGCCCTTTAGTTTTTTAAAGGCCTTATTTCCTGCCTTTTATAAATTCTTCTCCCTCGGAATATTCGATATGATCGGCCAGTACGCTCACAAGATCTCGAATCTCCATTTTCAATGACCCGCGCTTGTTGGGATCCGACATGGCGCATGTCAGGTGGATCATGCATTTAGGACATGCCGTAACGAGAAGGTCCGCGCCGGTGGCTTTCGCCTCACGCAGCCTTTGTACTTGTATTCGCTTCGAATAGGCGTCGCAATTGATAAAGCCGCTGTTGCCGCAGCATATGGCGCTTCGGCCCGAGTTTTCCATCTCACGTAACTTCAAATCGGGAACCATCGAAAGCAACGCCCGTGGTCCATCGTATCTGCCGGACATGCGTCCCAAACGGCACGGATCCTGGTAGGTAACTCTTCGCTTAAACGGCTGGAAAGCCTTACCGCCTTTACGTATCTCGCGCTCGAGCAAGTCGATAAGTAATGTCACCTTGATGTCGAAACCGGGAATCACCTTCGGCATGTGCTCACTCAACACATGGAAACCTTCGGGACACGAAACCACCAGTTCTTCGACGCCTGCGGCTTTAAACTCGTTGTAATTCAGTTTGCAAAGTATCTCGAAGTTCTCGATATCTCCCGTCCATAACAGGTCGTGTCCGCAACAGCGTTCATCCTTTAAAAGAACCGGTTCGATATCCAGGAAATTGAGCAACTTTATACTATCCCGCACAATGGAGAGAGTATCCACCTCGATACCGGAAAAAAACACGTCAAAATACGGCGCACAGCCGGTGAAAAAAGCTATGGGGCCTTCAGACGCCACCCGAAGTTCCGGGTCCACCCAGTCCAGGCGGTTTTGCTCGAGGTCGGGCGAGGTCATCATCCTCATCCATGAGTGCAAGGCCCCATCGTGGGCACGGTATCCCTTAAGCCCCTTGGATTCGGCCAGCAAGGCGCGCATCTCGAGAATAAAACGACTGAACTCGACCCCCGAAGGGCAACGCTCCTCGCAAAGGCCGCAAGTAAGACACTCCCACACGGAGTTTTCGATAAATGCCTCGTCCTCCCGTTCGGCGATGAGCTTGTGAGCCAAAAGCCGGGGAGAGTACTCTTTCCCGGCAAGCAGGCGCGGGCAGGATGCCGAACACTTGCCGCACTCGAGACACTGGTACAGCGAATACTCCCGTATTATCCGATCGATCCTGGGATCGTCGAGAGGCATTACACCACCCGTTCCTGGCGGGGTTTGGCCGGGTTCGGCCCCATGGACTCGATGAGTTCGGCAAAATCCCAAAGCGCCTTGACCAACTCCTCTTTTTCGTGTGCGGAAAAGCTGCGCTCCACCAACCGCTTCTGACCGATGCCGAGAAGACGCAGAATCTCCCGCACCCGCTGTACGTTGACATGACCGACTTCCGGCCCGGGCCCGTAGCGGCAGTCCTCGTCTTTGCATTCGAGAAGTATCACACCGTCCGCCCCAAACTCGAAGGCCCTCAGGATCATGGCCTGGTTAATCCGGCCAATACACATCACACGTATCAGCCGGAAGTTCGGCGGCATCTTCATCTTGGCCATTCCCGCGGCATTGTAGCATGCGTAAGGACTCCAGTTACAGCAGATTCCCAGTAAATTGATCTTTTCCATGTCAACGCTCTCCAGCGAGAGTGCCCACCATTATTTCTTCTGCCAACTGGTTGGAGAAATACGGCATATTCAAGGCCGTTACAGGACAACGGCCCACGCATCCTCCGCATCCGACGCAGTTATAGCGCAATACTTCAGCTGTAAAAACGCCCTGAGCATCAGCGACCATCTTAATGGCGTCGAACAGGCATATATCGGCGCAGCGCCCGCATCCGCGGCATAGCTCAGGATCCACCCGGGGGCTCAGTTCGTGATCTTTCATAAATGCCTCTGCCGTAGCTCTGGCCACCTGCGCGGCCAGGGCGGCGCCGGCCTCGAAAGCGGTCACTCTTTTCAAAGTCCTGGGCATCACCCGGTACAAACCCAACTGGGGAGTATGGAAGAAAGCGAAGTCGTAACGGTAAAGCTTCTTAAGACCCATCATATGCTCGTGAACGGCCAGGGGCAGCAAGTGCTCGTCGGTCAGGCAAATGATGTCGGCCCTCCATCTGTGCTGCGGCCCTTCCTCGCCCAGTATTACCGTGAAATCACCCACATTTCCGCGGATTTCCTCGATCACGGCCTCCTCGACGTGAGTGATGGATCGGCCTTGAGTCAGGTCAACCGGTCTTTTCAAGACCGACTTGGGCGGTTCGGGGCCATCCTTAATTCGGCAGCGATGAACCAGCCGCACGCGAAACCCCTGGTTGTCCAGGTTGAGGGCGCAACTGATACCCACTTCCGATCCGCCCAGAATGAGAATACGACTCCCGATTTCCGTGGTTCCCTGTCGCAATGGGCCCAGGAAACGGGCCCGTATGAAAGCCCCGCGCAGGAGATAGCGAGCTCGCTCCACAATTTCGTCCTCTGATTTTCCTTCGGGATGGAGATGATCCTTGATGTTGATCATATCGAAATCGCTTCTTGAAAGGCCCAACCGGTCGAAAAGATGCTTTTTGGCGCGGGTCCTCTGATCGTTGCATGATATACAATGAAAATCGAGCGGACAGCATATACATGAGGCCATAATGACCCGTGTCAGCCGGTGTTCCTTCACGGCGCGCGCTATCTGGTCGGAACCTCGAGGGTGGCAGGCCGAGAAAATTAACTCGCAGTGTTCAACCCCCGGCACGTCGGCGACCAATTCGCGGATACGCTCGAGCGCTCCGGAAGGCGCCATGGTTCCGTTACAGGTGCAGACGAAAACTCCCAGTCGCAACTCCTCAGATATTTCCGGCGGCTTGGGTTCCTCGGGAACAACCTCCGTCCTAAGCACCGCCGCATGGGCCATGACCTGACCGGCGGCAGCACTGCCGGCTACCATCACATTCATGAGATCTGTTGTGTGCTGGAAGTCGCCTAACCGGTAAATCCGCTCATCTCCGAGATCGTTTTTTTGGGGCATCTCATCGGCGTCGGCGACGACTATGCCGGGGCTTAAAACCTCAATACTTCGGGTGGGCCGAAAGTGGTCGATTGCCCCTATTTCGGCACAAGCGGTCTCGCAAACTCGACACTCACAACACAAACCGCATTGAATACAACGTTGTGCTTCGGCAACCGCCTGCTCGGCGGTGAGTCCGAAACTCACTTCCTCGAAGTCGCGGCACCGTACTTTCGGTTGCCGTTGCGCCATCTCAGGGCGCCATTGGCGAGGGGTATCCTCCGAAATATCCAGATAATCCCCGACTCCACGGGACTCAGCCGACAGCTTGACGAATGCCGACGGCTCGCCAGTGAGATATTCTATTGCACGCCCGGCCGCCATCCGGCCATCGGCCATTGAACCGATTACGGTAGAAGGGCCGGTAACCACATCGCCCGCTGCGAAAACCCCCTTGCGGGATGTGGAACAGCGCTCATCCACTATAACCCTTCCGCCACGGCCCTTCTCGAACTCACCACCTAAACCGGTCTCCTCCAGGTCGGGTTCTTGACTAATGGCGACAATCACCGTGTTCGCCTTTACTGAGAACTCCGAACCTTCTATCGGTTCCGGTCGACCGCGCCCGCTTGAGTCGATTTCTCCCAGGCGCATGCGCGTGAGATCGAGTCCCGTAACTTTTCCCTCCTCGACAATCACGCGAACCGGTGCCGTCAAGTACTCGATTTGAACTCCTTCTTCTTGGGCCGCCGTGATTTCAAATTCCTCCGCCGGCATATCCTCGTGCTTTCGGCGGTAATAAATGGTAACTGTCCGGGCCCCTAACCTTATAGCGGTCCGGGCGGTGTCCACGGCGGAATTACCGCCGCCTATAACGGCGACGTCTTCCCCAATCTTTACTTTTTGTCGAATGTTGAAATCTTTTAGCATTTCAACCGCGCCGAATATTCCCTCGGCATCCTCACCCGGTATATTCAGGCGAAGATCGCGATGGGCGCCGGTGCAAAGGAGCACCGCCCGAAATCCTTCACTAAAAAGGTTATCAATGGAACTTACCATCACGTCGGTGCATATCTCGACTCCAGCGTCCACAATGGCTTTTATTTCCGCATCCAACACCGGTCTGGGGAGGCGGAATGCATTGATCCCGGCTCGCAGCATTCCCCCCGGTTCAGGCATAGCCTCAAATATCGTAACCGGGAAACCTGCCCGGTTGAGGAAATGCGCGGCGGTCAATCCCGCCGGCCCCGAGCCGATCACCGCCACACGTTCGGGTCTGCGAGGACTATCGGGAATATCGAGCCGGGGCTGCCGCCCGCGCGCTTCGTGGTCGGCCAAAAAACGCTTGATGTCCCGTATGGCCACCGCCTGATCCAATTCGGCGCGGCGGCACGACTCCTCGCAAGGGTGATGGCAAACCCGGCCGCAAACGCCGGGCAAAGGATTGTCGTCCTTTATCACGGCAAGCGCTTCATCAAAACGCGCCTGTGCCGTCAGCGCCATATATGCCTGCACGTTAACTCCCAGCGGGCAACTCTCCCGACACCGGCTTAGTTTACGCTTGTCAAGATCGAGGGCTCGCGAAGGGCAATAGGCGGGGGTTCGCGTCAGGGGAGGCTGTTCGGACTCGTTGAGCGGGCAAACTTCAATACACCGGCCGCACCCGGTGCAAAGGTCGTAATCCACATACATGGGATCCTGGACTATATTGGCCCGATAGTCGTCTTGAATGCGCTCGATGGATTCTATTCGAGCCCGGGTGAGGGGAGTGACCAGGGAATGTCGGGTCACGCGGAGATATAGAGGCCTGAACTGGAAATTAAGGTCATCCGGCCACTCCGCGAGGGTCTCGATGCCACCGGGCAACTCGAGGAAGTGAGGAGCTCGTGTCACCCATACCACAGGGATGCCGGACTGAGCAAGGTCCTCGGCCACTTTTAACGCCCCGTAGCCTGGCCCTACTATCAAAACGGCTTTTTCAGGGCCGTCCATTTTCGCCGCGGTCGTCATCCTTCCTGCCGGTTTTCGTCCTGCTTGGCCCGGCTTTTAAGGATAGCCTCACCGTACTCGCGACCCCGGTCGAATGCCGCAACGTTTTTGTCCTTTGTGTGAGGTGGCACGGAATCCAAGACAGCTTTACGAAAAGACTCGACACTCACCAGATCACTCACAGCAGACACAAAACCCAGCATCACAATGTTGGCCATCATTTTGTTGCCCAACTCCTCTGCGAAACGAGTAGCCGGGATATGGCAGGTAATCCAACTCGGGTCGGGATCATCGGTTTGAACGAGGTCGGTATCCCAAATTAGAAGTCCGCCGGAATCCAGTGAAGATACATTTTTGGAATATCCTTCCTGGCTCATACAGATCAGCACCCGTGGCCGCTCGACGTATGGATATAGTATTTGCTCGTCGCTTATCATAACCTGTGACGAACAAGCTCCCCCGCGAGCCTCGGGACCATAGGCTTGGGTCATGGTGGCGTGTTTATTGTCGTATAGCGCCGCAGCTTTGCCCATGATATTCCCCGCGAGGATAATACCCTGGCCGCCAAAGCCGGTAATAAGTATTTCCTTTTCGGTTTTATCCGTCATGGCTCTACTTTGATATCCTTTTCCCGGTCACGGCGACTTTTTCTTCCAGATTGGGCCAGTCTCCAAGTTCCCGCCTGTTTATCAGGCTGTAATTATCCAGGAATGTGGGCCGCTCAATATCCACGAACTTACCCATTACCAGGTTTCTGCTGAAATCAAGAGTTGCCTCTTTAGGGTCGATATCGTTTCGTATGACCGAATGCTCGTGGTAAAATTTAACGATGTCGAGCGCATTTCGCATTTTGTTGCGCCTGCCAAACGATGTGGGACAGGGGGTAAGTATTTCGACGAAGCTGAATCCGCGTTTTTGCATCGCCTCGGAAATCGAATCCGTGAGCCTGCGAATATGCAACGATGTCCAGCGCGCAACGTATACCGCTCCACAAGCGGCGGCAAGCGCGCAAAAATTAAAAGGTTCTTCAGGTGAACCGATAGGTGTGGTGGCGGTTTTCGCTCCGAACGGCGTGCTTGGGGCAACCTGTCCGCCGGTCATGCCATAGTTAAGGTTATTGACGCAGATGACGGTGATGTCTATATTGCGCCGCGCGGCATGTATAAGATGGTTGCCGCCGATGGCCAACAGGTCGCCGTCTCCCGATGCGACCAAGACGCGACTTTCGGGTCGAGCCAGCTTCAGCCCGGTGGCAAAGGGAATAGCGCGGCCGTGGGTGGTATGGAACGAATCGAGCTTAATGTAGCCCGCCATTCGCCCGGTGCAGCCGATGCCGGAAATCATCGACACATCGTCCAGCGGATACCCGGATTTCTGTATCGCCGCTATTACGCAACTGAAAACCGTCCCGATACCGCAGCCGGAGCACCATATGTGCGGAATGCGGTCGGTACGAAGCAGTTCGTCCTGAGGATGCGTGATAGCTTTGCTTTTTCTGGCGCTCATTATGACTCCTTTAGCGCGGTCTCGACGGCGTCGACGATGGAGCCGGGAGGGATGATGCCCCCACCGGCATGTTGCACCAGCCGCACCATGCAGCGGCCTTGAGCGCAACGCTCGAGCTCGAGAACCATCTGGCCGTAATTGATCTCCGGCATGAGCATGGCCCGTACATTACCGGCCACGTCGCGGATAAACTCTTCAGGGAAAGGCCAGACGGTGTTCAGCTTGATAAAGCCGGCACGAAGACCCTTTTGTCGAGCATCGCGAACCGCACGCTTCGCAGACCTCGCGCTGATGCCGTACGCTACCACGACCACTTCGGCGTCGTCGAGTTCGAAAGTGTCGTAATCGATTATTTTATCCGTATTATCCCGAATTTTTCGTACCAGTCTGGTTATCATATTCTCCTGCGTAGTGGCGTCCATGACCGGGTAGCCTCTTTCGTCGTGAGTCAAGCCGGTTATGTGCATACGATACCCGTCTCCGAAGTCGGCCATTGGCGCTATCCAGTCGGGATCCGCCTTATATGGCAGGTACTGATCGGGAGATACTTTCGGTTTTCGGCGCTTGATGAGTTCGATCTCATTCTCGGGAGGGATCACTACGCGTTCGAGCATGTGACCGACCACTTCGTCGGACATGATCAAGACCGGAATACGAAATTGCTCGCTTAAGTTAAAAGCCCTGATGGTGAAATCGAACATCTCCTGCGGGCTTGATGGCGAAAGGGCGATTATCTCGTAATGTCCGTGAGACCCCCATCGAGCCTGCATCATATCCCCTTGGCCGGCCAGAGTGGGCAGGCCCGTACTGGGCCCGGCTCGTTGCACGTTGCAGACAACGCACGGGGTCTCGGTGCAAACGCCAAGGCCGATGTTTTCCATCATGAGCGAAAATCCCGGCCCCGAAGTGCTGGTCATAGCCTTCGTACCGCCCCAACTGGCGCCTAGCACTGCGGCGATCGAGCCCAACTCGTCCTCCATCTGGATGTAAATGCCCCCTATTTCCGGCAGTCGCCGCGACATACGCTCGGCAACCTCGGTCGCAGGCGTTATAGGATAGCCGCCGAAGAAAAGGCATCCCGCCGCAAGGGCGCCCTCGCAACATGCGTGATCGCCGTGCATGAAATGAGTTCCCGTCAATACCGTCTTACCGGCCACTTTCATATACCTCAGTCGGTTTCCAGTCGTTTCATCGTCTCGTTTCCCGGGCCAAATAATGATGAATCATGCTTTGATCCCGGCAGTTTTATACTAAACCGCAACCTCGCGAAAGGCCGTAATGAAAAGATTGTTATCTTAATTTGGCGTCTAAGCCGCCTCGGTGGCCTCTACCGAGAAAATTGCGAATTCCGGACAGATAACTTCACAAAAATGACAATTCACACAAAGAGACTCATCTACCACTTCGGGAGGATGGTACCCTTTTACGTTAAAAGACGAGGACATACGCAACACGCCGCGCGGGCAATATTCGACGCAAAATCCGCACCCCTTGCAGCGCTCTTCGACTATGACTATCTTGCCCTTAGTTGCCTGGATGGTACCCAAGTCAAGAGGAGCCCTCCAATATTTCATGCCATTTCCCTTTATTGCCACACTAAATTATCGTGACTTGCACAGCTTGAGACTCAAAAAAAATACTTGCCGAAAATTTAAAAAAACAATAAACGCCTTATAACTAACATGAAATGAAGAAATTTGCAAACGCGTAGCGGCACCGTTTCTTAAATATCCACGGCTTCGCCGACTTCATTTGTCGTCGAGAACCGTGGTGTTAAATATTTCTTCATAAGTCTTTCTTGTAGATTCTGTACGTTTTGTAGACTTTTCCGCCCATAGTGCGGATGGCTCGATTCATTGCGTCGTTGCTTTCGAGTATCCAGCTCATTTCTCCCCATTTATACCCACGCCGCCTGGCTATAACAAGGGTATCGACATAGAAAACCGCCCCGATGCCGACGCGGCGGTATTCGGGCTTCACCCCCAAGGCGAAAACGCGAAGGCCCTGGATGTTCTTTTTTTCCCTAATGAAGCGCATAATGCTCCACGGCGTAACCCTGCCATTCATGTGCGCGATAGGCTCGTTGAGGTTGGGTAACGATAGCGCGAATCCGGCGGGTTTCCCCTCGACTTCGGCCATGAAAGCCACTTCTTCGTCGAGCAGGTAGCGGAATTCGAGCTCGTGGCTGAAAAATTCCTCCCGATCGAGCGGCACGAAACCCCAGTTGCGGTTCCATGCAGCGTTGTATATTTCGAGGAAATATTCCATCTCGCGGCGCAGGTTGCGCTTGAGGTCCCAACTGCGGAAAGTAACGTCCGGCCTCGAACGTACTCGATCGGCGATCTTGGCCACTCCTTCGGGGACGGGTTGAGTGGCGTCCAGCCGGTAAGCGAAAAGGTCTTGCGCCTTTTCGTAGCCGAGATTTTCGACGAGTTTTTGATAATAGGGCGGATTGTGCGTCATCATTATCATGGGCGGGGTGTCGAATCCGTCGATGAGCAGCCCGCATTCGTCGTTTGTAGTAAAATTGAACGGCCCGAGGCAAGCTTCCATGTCCCATTCTCTCAACTGCTTCTCAGCGCTATCAAACAGCGCTGCGGCCACTTCCGGGTCGTCATCGCTTTCGAACCAGCCGAAAAAGCCCCACTTGGTTTTCTGGAATTCGTTAAACCGGTAGCTTTCGTGCGCGCTGATGCGCCCCACAACCCGGCCGTCGCGCCGAGCAAGGAAATATTTAACCCGAGCGTTTTTGAAAAAAGGGTTGAACCGCTTGCTCATCCTGTACATATTTTCGAGTTTGAGAGGCGAAACCCAGTTAATGTCGTTCCGATAGTGAAACAACTTCCAGGGCAGATTCAAGAAATCCTTTCGATCTTTTCCGCCGCCGACCTCTTCAACCGTTACGGACGCCATGAACACACCTCTTTTCAAAAAATTTTTTCGTATCGAGTTTAAAATTCCCTTTTATCAATGACCCTTTTGGCCTTGTCATCGAAGCGCTCCAGTGATTTCGGTTCTACCAGTCTAACCTCGACACCGATGCCCAAAACGCTTTGTATTCGGCTGCGAATCCGGGCGACGATATTCGATTGCTGCGGAATCATATCGCCGACCTCAACGTGCACTTCGAGATAATCGAGGTTGTCTTTCCGGTCGATAATAAGCATATAGTGAGGCTCGGTGCCCTCGATTTCGAAGAGCACTTCCTCGATCTGACTGGGGAAAACGTTCACGCCGCGGATGATAAGCATATCGTCCGACCGGCCTTGAATTTTCCGTATCCGTCTTCCCGTTCGCTCGCAAGCGCACTCGCCCGGAACGATACTGGTGATGTCGCGCGTGCGGTATCTTATGAGCGGGAGCGCTTCCTTATGCAGGGTGGTGATAACCAATTCCCCGGTTTCGCCCTCCGGGAGCGGTTCGAGCGTTTCCGGATCGACTATCTCGATGAGGAAGTTGTCCTCATGCACATGCATGCCGTTCTGCTCGAGGCATTCGCCTGCCACGCCGGGGCCCATCACCTCGCTCAGACCGTAATTGTCAGTAGCGGTAATGGGCAGTTTTTCCTGTATGCGGGCTCTCATCTTCTCGCTCCACGGCTCGGCGCCGAACAGCCCCCACCTGAGCGATAGCGACTGGGGATTGATTCCCATATCTTCCATGACGTCCGCGAGGTGCAAAGCATAAGAAGGTGTGCAAACCAGCGCGGTGGTCTTGTAATCCTGCATGATAAGTGTCTGGCGGCGGCTGTTGCCGCTCGAGGCGGGTATGACGCTCGCTCCGGTCAATTCCGCGCCGTAATGCAGTCCGAATCCGCCGGTAAACAAGCCGTATCCGAAGCTTACCTGCACAATGTCGTCCGAGGTGACGCCGGCGGCGGTGATAAATCTAGCGCAAAGGTCCGACCAGTTCTCCAGATCGTTCCGCGTATACCCCACCACAGTGGGCTTGCCGGTAGTGCCGCTGGACGAGTGAATCCGCACAACGTCCCGAAGCGGCACGGCAAACATGCCGTAAGGGTAATTGTCTCGAAGGTCGGCCTTTATCGTGAAGGGAAAATACCGGATGTCTTCGAGCGAGGTGACCGCTTGTGGGTTCGCCTCCATTTCCGCAAACTTTTTCCGGTAGAATCCAACGCTTTTCGACACCCGGCTGAGCGTTGACTGCAACCTTTCAAGCTGCAACTGCGCAAGCTCGTCCCGCGACATGCATTCGTATTTTTTATTCCATATCAAGACGCTTAAATAATAATATCAAAGCTCTCTTTTGAAAAGGTAGGCGGCGTTTTACCCCGGCGTAACGTGGCTTGCGGTGTATGAAGATTAGCTCTGTGCGGAAAAGATTTCCTTGTATGCATCGATGACGGGGTTGAGTTCCGTGTCAAATTTTTCTATCCGCTCGTTAGCTCTCGCCAGCGCCGTGTCTATTAGTTCTTTCATCGCCGTAGCGCGCTTTTTGATCCCTTCGTCATTAACGTCGACTATCGGCAGCACGAGAAAACCCCGCGCAAGATCCCAGTTATAAACCTGCGCGATGGGCCATTTCTTGCTTTTCAGGGCGGCGTCCAGTTCTCCGGCGAAGAACTCAATCTCGTAAGGAGCAACCTCTCCCCTGAACTTAAAAGTCATCTCGAACGCATAGCCGTACCTGGTGACCGTCTTTACAAAAGAAAAAACGTCCAGTTCCATAGCATTGACCTCCTTTTTCGAGGGTACTTAAACAAAGCTCTAATTTTCAGCATAGTCAGAGAATGCGTACTTTACAAGGGCGGGGTTATGTCCCTATGACCTGCCCGGAAGGTCTTCCGGTTATACGCCGCTTTTGGGCAGCGGCGGTTTGTGGTAATTTAAGTTCATGTCGGCGAACCGTTCGAGAGTGTGGCTGGAAGCCGTTGTGGCGGCGATTTTTTTCGCGCTTCTGACTTTTATTATGTATGCGCCCATATCTTATAACATGGGAAACATAATGCACGACCGCTGGGACGGCCTCCTCCACACATGGATACTTGCCTGGGACGTTCACAAACTGACCACCGGGCTCGGCGGTTTGTGGGACGCGAATATTTTCTGGCCCAATCATAACGCATTGGCGTACTCGGATCACCTGCTTGCGTCGTCGATATTGGCCGCTCCGTTTTTACTGATTACGTCGAACCCGATTTTCGCGCACAACGCAGTAACTTACGTCAGTTTTGCGCTTGGCGGACTGGGTATGTTTCTTCTGGCGCGCCGTCTTACCGGCAATTTCACCGCAGCGCTGGTCGCGGGAATCATTTACGCTTACTGCCCGTGGAGGTTCAGTCAACTGGGCCACGAATCGCAGCTTCTGACTTCTCAATGGTTGCCCTTTGCGTTATTGTTTTTCCACCGAACGATGGACGAGCGGCGCTGGAGCGATGCGCTTTTTTTCGGGCTTTTTTTCGGGCTTCATGCTTTGTCCAGCTTCTACCTTGCCGCCACGGGCGGCCTGGCGGTGGGAATGGTGTTTATGGTGGAACTTGTGCGTGCCCGTGGCAGGCTCGACAAAGCGCTTTGGGTTCGATTGACAGGCGCGGGCCTGCTTGTGGCTCTGATGATTGCGCCGACGATGCCGCCTTATTACCGGGTAGCAAGATCGCAAGGGTTGGTGAGAACCATCGCGGAAGCGGAAAGCATGTCGGCGGATCCGCTGGATTATTTCCGGGCGCCGCCCTGGAACCGCTTGTGGGGAGGGATCACGTACCAATTGGAGAATCGATACAGCCCATACCCGAACGAAAACCGCCTGTTTCTGGGTATAAGCGTGCTTATATTGGCCGGTTTGGGGCTGTTCTCACGCTCAAAGCGCCGACTCGAGCGCGAGCAGAAAACCTACCTGTGGGTAGCGGCGGTAGCGTTCGTTTTTTCACTGGGGCCGTGGTTGCATATCTGCTGGCATCGCCTGCCGGTGCCGCTGCCGTACATGGCGGCATATTACCTGCCCGGTTTCGGAGCGCTGCGGGTGCCATCGCGGTTCGCATACGTGGTCGAAATGGGAATGGCGATACTGGCGGCATACGGCATGATGCGCGTGTCGGAACGTATCAGGAGTCGCTCCCGTAAGGTGATATGGGTTTTCGCCGTTCCGGCGTTGGTTATCGCCGAATTTTACTCCTCGCCGATTCCGTATCATGAGGTGAAAAGCGGAGATACCGTCCCCCGGGTTTACAGGTGGCTGGCGAAGCAGCCCGACGATTTCGCCATTGCCGAAATTCCCCAACTGCCAAGTTTAATCGTATTGCCGAGAGAAAAATGGGGCGACGGCGATCCTCTCGGTTTCAAGTACATGTATTACTCGACGTACCACTGGAAAAATATCATCAACGGCAGATCCGGATTTTTGCCTCACACCAGCAGGCACGTGATCAAATCGCTGGCGGCATTCCCTTCGAGCGCGACGGTGAACATACTCAGGTATCTTGGCGTCAAATACGTTGTGTTACATACGGGTTCATACGAGTGGGATGACAATTTCGATACGGCCGGGTTTGCCCGCCGGGTGGGAACTTTTCTCCCGGAGGTCGAGCGGTTAGGTCCGGACATCGTGTACGAGGTACCCGACCCGGTCGATAAAGAGCGACGTCTCAAGTGGGAAGGTCTTGAAATTAAGGAAGTCTTTGTGCCTGTCGGAGTCAGGCCCGGAGCGCAATTCCACGTCGAGATATGTCTTTCCGTCGTGGGTGATATGCCGGTTTATTTCTTCGAGCTTGCCGATTTCGGGGCGACTGCAAAGGTAAGCGGCGCGCACGACAAATCAAAGCAATCCAAGCGCCTGCGTGGTTTAATCATGCTCGATCCCGGCGAAAAGCAATGGGTGGCGTTCAATTTCACAGCGCCGGAATCCGAGGGGGATTATGAATGGATAGTGAATTTTTCCATCCGGGGATCGGACGAATTTCATCGAGAGATCAAATTTAGGCAGGAAATCGGAGACTACCCGGACAGCACCGTTCCCGACCTGCTCAAAGCGGAGTTTATTACGCTCGAAGTTCCACAACGGCTAAAAGCCGGGGAGGAATTTGAAGTCAAGGCGGTCGTTAAAAACGTAGGTAACACCCTGTGGCGCGCGCGTCGGTTCGACACCAATGGCGATTTTCGAGGAGTTATAACTTTTTCCATTTATGACTGGTTTGACGAAGCCGGCAATAAGCTCGATCCCGACAAAGCGCCTCTCTTGAATTACGGGTTTCTGCAAAGGTCCGTTCCCCCCGGAGAGACTGCGAAAGTCAGCCTGAAGGCGCGCGCTCCCACCGTTCCCGGCAAGTATAAAATCATTGTGGATATGTTGGACCGAAAAATAGTCTGGTTCAGCGAGGCAGGCGGCGAGAAAATCGAAGTGGAAATCGAGGTGACGCCACTGTGAGAATATTGCTCATAGACCCCCCCGGCGAGCAGGCGGGCATAAACGCGGGACTCGCGTATTTATCGGGCGCGCTCGAAGCGGCAGGTATAGACCACCTTGTGCTCGATATGGTCAACGGCGACCCGAGCGACGCAAACCTGCTGCGCATCGCCGAGCGGCACCGGCCGGAATACTTCGGGTTAAGCATAAAAACGGCCACTTATACCTCCTCCGTCCATGTATCGAAAGTTCTTAAGTCCGCATTTGAACACACGCCCATAATTGCGGGCGGGCCGCACGTGACGCTCTATGGCGAGGAGTTGTTGGCGCAAGTGCCTCAAATTGATGCCGCCATCGCCGGAGACGCGGAAGTGAGCTTGCCGGAATTGCCGGCAAAATGGGACGGTAAGGGAGATTTTCCGGAAATAAACGGCCTGATATTCCGCTCGGCGGGTGGAACGCGTTGCATTCCGGCGGAATTACCCATGGCCCTCGATGATCTTCCCTTTCCGAGCTTTGACCGGTTCGTCGGCAGCAAACTGCTCGATCATCATTACCCCCTTGTCACGAGCCGTGGCTGCCCGCATGGATGCATTTATTGCTCGGTAGGCAAAGTCAGTGGGCGCAAGTGGCGATACCGATCCCCTTCAAGTGTCGTGGACGAACTCGAGCGCGCCAGGGACAAGTGGGGATTCCCGGAGTTCGATGTACTCGATGACACTTTTACTCACAACGTGGAGCGCGCCGGAGAAATTTGCAGGCTTATAATCGACCGGAAGCTGGGCATGCGATGGAGTTGCCCGAACGGCATCCGTGCCGACCGCGTGACGCCCGATTTGTTGGAAGCAATGGCGGTGGCAGGGTGTCATACGGTGATATTCGGCGTGGAAACGGGGAACCCGGAGATTTTCACTTCATTGAGAAAAGGCGAAAAGCTCGCCGATATCGAGCGTGCCGTACATATATCGAAGGAGATTGGGCTGCGGGTCGGAGGTTACTTTATCATCGGCCTGCCGGGCGACACTTACGAAGGCACGGTGGCGAGCCTCGACTATGCAAAAACTCTCGGTCTCGACTGGGCGCATTTCAACATCCTGGCGCCTTATCCCGGCACAAAGGTATGGGACGTAATACAAAAGGAAGGCCGCTTTCTCGACGATTGGCGCACCACGCGGCATTTCGGGACGAGCCCGAAACCGATTTTCGAGCTCGAAGGATATTCCGCAAGCGACATGGTAAAAGCATACCGTACGGTGCACGTCAGGCAGGGTTTATACCACCTGCTTCTTGCTCCCGATATAAGCGAATCCCGGCGGCGCAGGGCTATAAGATTGCTGCGTCTGCAACACGACCGGAAAGGATGGCTGCGCGATGTGGCTCGCGATGCCCGGACTCTCCTGGCAGTGCCGGTGACGTTAGCGAAAACTGCGGCGCACGAAGCGAGGCGAAGGTTACCGGCGTCGTCGCCTGCTTTAAAACCGCAAGCTAAAGCAAAATCCGCTGAAAGCATGCGCATCCTGATGGTCAACGATCACGGAGGCGCAGCGGGCGGGACGGAGCGATATATACGGGACATTTCGGACGAACTTGCAGGTCGCAACGTCAAGGTGGCGTGGGCGTTTGATGAGGCCGGCGATTGGGAAGGCATGGATTTCGAGCGGTATCGCGTTCGCGGGTTATGGGATCCCGTTCCTGTTAGCGATATGCGGCGAGACATCAAAGCCGCCGCGCGAGATTTCAAGCCCGACCTGATACATATCCACAACGTCGGGCCCGCTCGGATAATGGATATCTGCGCAGAACTGGCGCCCACTATAAGAACCGTCCACGATCACAACCTGACCTGCCCATCGATGAATCGCATGTGGACATGCGGCCGCGTCTGCTCGTTGCCCGCCGGGTGGGCATGTATAGACAAGTTGCTCGATGGAGGCTGTATGGTGCTTGGCAGGCGGCCTCTGCTTTTAATGTCGCGGCTCGGCCACGTGCTCGACGGGATCGATGCGGCGCGCAAAATGCCCCGGATTATCACCACCACCCGGTTTATGGCTTCGGAGCTTATCGCTAACGGAATCGATGCCGGCAGTGTCGATGTTTTGCCCCTTTACGTCGAGTTTCCAGAAGATTTCAACGAGCCGGACGATGAAATTCCCTTGCGGATACTGTGGGCGGGGCGAATGGTGGTGCCGGACAAGGGGCCTGACTTGTTTCTCGAAGCACTGTATCACCTCAAATCCGAATGGACCGCCGTGATGGCGGGTACCGGCCCGGCCGAAGATTTTGTGAGACGCAAAGCGGTGGAACTCGAATTGATTGACCGGCTCGAATTCGCAGGACAACTTACTCCTCGACGGATGGAGCTCGAGTACCGTAAGTGCCATGCGGTGGTTTTTACCAGTATCTGGCCGGAGCCGTTTGGATACGTCGGCGTCGAGGCGGCGGCGCACGCGAGGCCCGTGGTGGCGTTTGACGTCGGCGCGGTCGGCGAATGGCTCGTCGACGGTGAAGGGGGCGATCTGGTTCCTCGAGGCCGCACACGCGCTATGGCCATAAGAATCGACAGGCTGGCGAAAGACCCCGCTCTGAGAAAAACCATGGGATTAAACCACCGGCAGCATGCTATGGAACGGTACGCCAAGGGCTTCCACATCGAGAAGCTGCTGCAAATCTACACCGAATCGGCGGGCCGATGAAGACACTGGCGTTTTTCAGCCCGTTGAGTCCTCTACCGAGCGGTGTGGCGCATTATGCAGACAATCTTGCCCGGCAATTGGCCGATAACTGGAAAATCGTCTTTTACATAGATGGCGACTATCGCCCGGAAGCTGTCGAAGACCTGGGCGAAGTAAGAAACCGCGAGCTGTTTCGCGGCGAAGAGGATATCGCGCTTTTTCAGGCATCCAACGGCCCGATGCACGCCTACATGTACCCGGACATACTCCGGCACGGAGGAGTGATAACACTTCACGACTCGACGCTGTACGATATGGTAATCTCGTACTGGGAGGGGAAATCGAGAGCGAAATTCTGGGCGGATTTTCTGCGGAACGAAGGGGCGGACGGTGTCAGGCGCATGATGGCCCCGTTGAAGGAAGGCGGTGGAAAATTTTCGCAGCGTATACTTCACAATCTTTATCTCGACGAAGAGTCTAAACGGAACTATTTTACATTTTTAAGGCGAGTGGTGCGCTGCGCTCGGGGCATAATCACTCACAGCCGATGGGTGGCCGACGCCGTGCGTCGCGCGGGCGCAGAGTGCCCGATAATGACGGTGCCTCTTGCAGTGCAACCCGCTCCGGCCCAAATGCCCGCCGATGCGGCACGCGAATCGCTCGGCCTGAACGAAAAGGGCGTCAAACCGCATACCTTCGTCGCGCTCGTTTTCGGTTACATCCAACGGCACAAACGGATCGAGCCTATTCTCGACGCATGGGCCCGGTTCGTGACAGAGGCGCCCGACGCAATGCTGTTGCTCGTCGGCCCTCGCAGCCCCGACCTGGATATAGACCGTGCGGTGGCGCAAAGGAATCTAGGGGATCGAGTTCTAATTGATGCGTCCTTCGTGCTTATGGAAAAAATCCGGCTATATTTATTCAGTGCCGATTTGTGCCTGAATCTTCGCAAACCCGTTTATGGATCGAGTTCACAGTCCCTTATGCAGATATTGGCTGCGGGCCGCGCATGCGTGGTGACGGATGCGGAAACTTTCAGCGAGTTCCCCGACGAGGTGGTAAAAAAAATAAGTTGCGGGCCGTCGGAGGTGGATGACATACTTGAAGTCATGCGCTGGGCCGTAAACAACTCCGACGAGCGAAGAGAGCTGGGCATGCGCGCCCGGGAGTTCGTCGAGGCGGGTTGTCTGTGGTCGCAGGTGGGGGAAAAATATAACGATTTTCTTAAGAGAATACTTTAATCCCGAGGAAGGGATTTGAATGTAAAGCGGAAATATGATACGCTGAAACGGGAGGAGGACATGATGAAAGGTAATGTAAGTAAATTGGTATTAGCCGCGTTGGTACTGGCGATTCTTCCCTATGAATCCATCGATGCGGTCAATGAAATCCCGGACAATATGGTGCTTATTCCCGCCGGATGGTTCACAATGGGAAGCAAAGAGGGACACTTTTCGCATCAACCTCCACACCGCGTGTACCTTGATGCTTACGCAATAGATAAATATGAAGTGACCAATGCGGATTACAAGAACTTCATTGATTTACGTGACCATCTTCGAGGAAAGAAAACTCCTTTGGGCCCAAACTGCCAGAAGGTTGAGAGAGGCGTCTCCCCTCCCAAGATTTGGAATGAGAACCACGAATACCCGTTGGAGTTGGCCGATCACCCGGTAGTTTGCGTAAGGCGCGGAATGGCAAAGCGTTATTGCAGGACGATGGGCAAGCGATTGCCGACTGAAGCCGAATGGGAGAAGGCCGCGCGCGGTAAAGACGGCAGGAAATACCCATGGGGGAACAAGTGGGATCCGAAAAAAACCAATCACGGACTTGCTAAATCTCCGTGGGAGGACGCATCGGACGGATATGCCCGAACCGCTCCGGTGGGCAGTTTTCCCGAGGATAAAAGCCCCTACGGCGTTTACGATATGGCAGGTAACGTATACGAATGGACGTGGGACATATACTGGCCGTATTACTACCCCCGCTCTCCCAAACGCAACCCCAAAGGCCCGGAATCTTACAAGTCCATTCCTGAAGATTTACGCCCCGAGTGGCATGCATATACCGTCCGAGGCGGCTCTTGGGCCTTGGGCCGGGAAGCGGCCACTACATGGCGGAGAGGATATAGAAGAACCTTTCAAGCCGACGATAGCGGCGGGTTCAGGTGCGTGGCCGATACTAAATGAAAAAAGCGGCGCTTGTAATTTGCGCCGCCTATGGCGGTGGAGGGAGTCGAACCCACGACACTACGGATATGAGCCGTATGCTCTAACCACCTGAGCTACACCGCCTAAAACAATTAAAGGTCTTTGCGACCTATGTTTTCAAGGTAATTATACAGACTGCCATTGTCAAGACGGTCGTGCATCGTTGCGATTATCCTTTATAAGAAAAATGGTTTGAAAGAAGTTCGTAAAAAACACAGGCGTCTACTCTTTTCGGCTATCCGGATTATGGCAGGAGTCTATGTGGGCCTCATGATTTTTCTCTTTTTCTTCCAATCTGTTTATATCTATAGGCCGGTAAGTGAAATTATCAATACGCCTGACCACGTTGGTCTTTCTTATGAAGACGTACATTTTGAAATGGGGGATGGAGTTAAGCTTAACGGATGGTTGATTCCCTCTGAAAAACCCAAGGGAGTGATATTGTTTTGCCACAGCAATATGGCAAATATATCATATTATCTGGATTCTGTTCAGGTATTTCAACGACTTGGCCTCGGTACTTTTATTTTCGATTATCCCGGATATGGCCAAAGTGAGGGAAAGACAACGGAGCAGGGGACATATCTCGCCGCGGAAGCGGCATGGCGATATCTTGTGCGAAACCAAAAGGTATCACCGGACGAGATTATTGTTCTTGGGCGGTCTCTCGGGGGAGCTATCGGCTCGTGGCTTGCAAAAGGACACAACCCCAAAGCACTTATTGTTGAATCCGCATTCACCTCTTTTCGGGATATTGGCGCCAAACATTTCCCATACCTTCCGGTAAAGCTGATTGCGCGCTATAACTACAATACCGTCGAGTATGTTCGGCAAGTGAAATGTCCGATATTGATTATTCATAGCCGGGATGACGAAATAGTGCCATATAGCCATGGGCGCCGCCTGTTCGATTCAGCAAATGAACCAAAGGCATTTCTAGAAATTTCAGGTATGCATAATGACGGCTTTATAACGTCGGGAAAGCAGTATACCAACGGTTTGAATACATTTATTACCAAGCATGTGGGAAAATAGCGGTATTTCACCGTGCCCTCTCCCCTTGCTCTTTATTCAATTTTCTGATAGATTGCCTCTGAGTTCGAGCGAAAAATGGTCGAAGAAACAAGTCCGAAAGTAGTGGTGGTCATGCCCGCTTATAACGCGGCGCAAACGCTCGCCAAGACATGCCACGCCATACCGGAAGGAAGCTGCGACGCCGTTCTGCTGGTGGATGACGCTTCGAGCGACGATACCGCCGACGTCGCCCGCGATTTGAATCTCGAGGTCATCGAGCACCCCAAAAACCTCGGCTACGGCGCCAACCAGAAAACATGCTACACCCACGCGCTGGCGATGGGCGCCGAGATCGTCGTGATGCTTCATCCCGATTACCAGTACGACCCGCGCATAATACCCGACCTGGTCGAACCCATCCGGGGCGGCGAGGCGGACGTGGTGCTTGCCAGCCGTATGCTCGGCGATCCGATTGCGGGCGGGATGCCCGCTTACAAGTATATATTCAACAAAACCCTCACATGGATCGAAAACAAGGCGCTCGGCACTTCGTTCAGCGAGTTCCACACGGGATACCGAGCCTTCAGCAGCCGTGCGCTCGAAAGCGTCAACTATAAATCCAACTCGAACGATTTTGTTTTCGACAACGAAATTATCGTGCAATGCCTCGATGCGGGGCTGCGTTTCAAGGAAATACCCGTTCGAACTCGATACGCCGAAGATTCATCGAGCGTCAGTTTTCTAACGAGCGTCAAGTACGGTCTGGGAGTGCTCAGGGTTGTGTTAACTTACCTGCTTCACAGCCGGGGCATCTTCAAAAGCCGCTTGTTTGAACCGCACCGGGTGCGAAAATAAAAACTATTTTTTCTCCCCAATCAGGCCCCCGCCATCACCGGCTCTCGAACCGCATCGGGGACAGGATACTCGAATCGATTTTATCCGTACGGCCGTCGATAATCAGGTCGGCGGCGATTTGCCCGACGATGGGGCTGGTTTCGATGCCGGAACCGCCCTGGCCCGCCAGCCAGAAGAAGCCTTTGACCAGCGGATCCTCGCCCACGACGAATGCCTGATCCGGGGCGAACGTCCGCAGGCCGGCCCATTTGCGGCGTATGGATTTCGGAGCAAGGCGAGGGGCGAGTTTTTCAATGCGGTCGATTGTCATTGCGACAACCAATTCGTCAGGATGAGCGTCGCAAGGTTCCATCGGGTCTTCGTCCATCGGGCTTGCATAAATGCCGCCGGACTCCGGCGAGAAATAGAGTTCATGCGAAAGGTTCGCCACCAGAGGCCATGTGCTCGTATCGATGTCAACCGGCCCGGCAAAGGTGATAATCGTGCGGCGCTTGGGAGTAATCTCGATGGGCGCGGCGCCTGCGAGCTTTGCGATTTTACCCGCCCAGGCGCCCGCTGAGTCAACCACCCATCGAGATTGGAATTCTCCGGCGTTTGTGACGACTCCGGAGCACCTGCCGCGCTCGACGCGTATTCCCCGAACCTCGACGTTACAGCGCAACTCGGCGCCACGGCGCCGGGCATGGCGAAGGTAACCGGACAAAAGCTCGTGAACGTCTATATGGCCGTCTTCGGGAAGCCACACGCCGCCGTCGAAATGATCGGGAGAGACGACCGGGATACGATCCAGCACCTCTGATGGCGAAAGCAGTTGCAGGCTGACTCCCGCCTGCTCCCAGGTCTTCGATAATTCTTTAATAGCGTTCCAAATCGGTTTCCGGAACATCACCAGTATGCCCGAACGATCGAGTAGCGGGTATTCGGAAAAACCGTCGGGTGGATCGCGCAAAAAAGCCGCACTTAACGCTTTCAACTGAAAAATTGAAAAGATCGGGTCAAGCTCGACCAAAACGGCGGCGCTGCGGCCTGTAGCGTGATACCCCGGCTGCTCCTCGCGCTCCAAAATAAGCACATCGGTCACGCCCCGTTCGGTAAGGAAATATGCCAACGAAGCCCCGGCAATACCGCAGCCCACAATGATTACTTCGTAACGATTTTTACTCCCCGGCCCCATTGTGATCGGAAAAATAGCAAAGTGCGTCCGGGCCGTCAAACCGGACATTTCCCTGAATTCGAGTTCTCGATATAAGAGGCCGATTAAAAGAGCGGATTGTAAATTTTTCAAAGAAACTACCGAATAATTTCGCTCTTGAGACTATATAAAAATGCCTCCTCCCTGCACATTTACAGTGCATGCCCCCGGTGACTTGACATAAAGCACTCAAAAGTGATACTTATTTAGGGAAATATTGGAATTTCTTGGAGCCAGGCTGACTTGGATGGGAGGTTTTTATGGTCGAGTTTGAATTTATGGAAGAAGGCGATTCCGGCGCAACCGATCTGCTGCAGAAGATATTTCTTTTTAGAAATCTCGATTTCAACGAAGCCGGCGCGCTTATCGAGATTTGCCATTCGGAACACAGGCCGGCGGGAGACAAGGTAATAGAAGAAAATTCCGTCGGCCAAGCGCTGTATCTCATCAAAGAAGGCCAGGCGAGAGTATACAAAGGCGAGAAGGACACCGGCGAAAAGTTGGCCATACTCGATCATGGGGAAATGTTCGGAGAGATGAGCCTTATCGAGGACTCGTTGACCAGCGCAAACGTGGTGGCCCAAACCGACATGGAACTGGTCGTTATCCATCGTACCGAGTTCGAAGAACTTCTTACTCAAAACGAAAGCCTGGCTTTGAAAATATACAGAAGTTTCTGCCGGGTGCTGTCGGAAAGGCTGCGGAAAACGTCCGGCGCGTTGCACCGGCACGGCATTTCGGCAGATGGTGTATTTTAATTAAGTATGGGCACGGTATGCCGTGTTCATACGGATATAATTTCTTTTAATATTCCATTTCTCGGACGTGGGAGGTTATGAAGGTGGACCAGAAATTTCTCGACCAGTTGCTGGCGGCGGCGGTCAAGGCCGGAGCATCGGACATACACCTTAAAGTAGGCGCTCCGCCGGTCTTCAGAATGGGTGGTGACCTCAAGGAGGTCAAAGCCCCCCGTATGATGCCCGAAGATACCCGCAACGCGGCCATTCTGCTCATTGCCAATGAACAGGCCAGGGAACAGATCGGCACATTAAAGGAATACGACGGTTCATATTCAATCCGTGACGTTGGAAGATTTCGCGTCAATATATTCAAGCAGCGCGGCACGTTGGAATGTATATTACGCGTAATACCTTATGGTATACCCAGCTTTGAGGATCTGGGCCTGCCGCCGGTTCTGGCCAATATTTGCGAAGAAGAACGCGGACTTATACTGGTCACCGGAGTTACGGGAAGCGGAAAAAGCTCGACACTGGCTGCAATGATAGGATACATAAACAACAAATTCACTCGGCACATATTGACTATCGAGGATCCCATAGAGTTTTTACACAAAGATGCAAAGTCGAGCATAAGTCAACGGGAAATCGGCGCCGACACCGAAAGTTTTTCCACAGCCCTGCGCAGTGCCTTGCGCGAAGACCCGGACGTCATACTTCTTGGGGAAATGCGCGATTATGAAACCATAGATATTGCCCTAAAAGCTGCGGAAACCGGTCACCTGGTTTTAAGCACCGTTCACACCCAGGACGCTCCCAAAACCGTTAACCGCCTGATGAGCGTTTTTCCCGCCGACGAGCAGAACATGGTTCGACTCAGGCTTGCCGACACACTTCGCGCTTCCGTCAGCCAGCGGCTTTTGCCTTGCAAGGGCGGTAGCAGCCGGCGGGTGGTCGCCCTTGAAATCATGAGAACCACCCTATCTGTTCGGGAATGTATACGCGACCCCGAAAAGATCAGCGAGATGAAACAATTCATCGAAAGCGGCCGCGACCAGTACGGCATGGTCGGTTTTGATCAGCATCTCTCCGAACTCTACAAGGCCGGACAAATTGAACTTGATGTCGCAAAGGCCGCTGCAACAAATCCAAGCGATTTCGAGAGAGCGCTGCATTTCGAATAGAGATTATTCACGGCCATTCTCATGGATGTGCTACCCCGTTTTATGAAGAATTGCCGATTATAACAGATTCATTAACCGGTTCAATGTTTTATTTGTCATGCCCGGCAGCAATCCTCCGAGGGTCGGGTCGGGGTAGGCGCCCGAGCCGTCCGGTTTGTGTTTGGGGAATAGGTCACGCAGGTCTTTCGGGTTGTCAAACGGTACTGCGAGGTTTATACCGATTTTTTTTGTTATCGGGACCGTTCGGTTCTCAAGCAGGGAATAACGGGCTTTTTCCATCCAGCCGGGGAGTTTCTCGGGGACGTTCCTGCCGACGAACTTCAGTAGCTCCCGGATGATTATGTTCTTCGACACAAGCGCCGTGGGCGGTTGCGGCTCGACAACTCCGGGGATGCTTAACGTGCCGCGCAACCTGAGCAGGTCAAGGGTAATAAGTCGGCCCGGATAGTTCTTTTCGCGTCGCTCGAGATTCTCGACCATGGCCTTGATTTTGGAAAAACACTTGGCCAGCGCGGCCCGCGACTTGGGCAGCAATTCGCCGGACTTATCGTTAAGGGTTAAAAAATGCGGATATGATTTGTCGCGAACGATCTTGCCGAATTTCCTGCGAACGATAAGCACCGGCGGGCCGTCTATGTCGTATGAGCCGATAAAGTAGAACGCCGCCTCGAGAAACCCGGCGACGGCGTCAAGCATATAAACCTCGGCAACGTCCCATTGGATATAGCCGAACGACGTGCCGCCCAAAAATATCAGCCTCTCGGTAACCTGCGTGAATTTTTCGTCCGCTTCCACCTTGCCGAAGTGCCCGGAGACTTTGCCGAAAGCCGGCGCAAATTCTTCTACCATACGCCGCTGAAGCTTTGGAGGTGTCACCCCTCTCGCCTCCACCGACATGTCGGTCACCGCTTCAATAAGCGTTGTTAACGTATCTGCGAAAATTACAAAACCTGCGCCGAAGTGCGCCGGCACGCTATTCGGATCGAGTTCAAGAGCCTCGATCATAGCTTTTTGGGCTTTGTCGATTCGACCCCATCGCAATTCTTCCCAGCCGTCCTCGACACGCATTGTCGCCGGATCGTATTCGTAACGCTCGTTATTGCAATACGCCCCGACGGCCATTGCGAATGCGCCCACTCCATAGGGCACGTTTTCGGCCCGTGTGACCTGGTTGTAATATGCGGCATTGCCGGGTCGGGTGCCAAGGCTGACGTCGTCAATGGTGCAAAATCCGTCCGGATGGATGCGCACGTAATCCATCAGCCCGCGCAGTGCCCGGCGCGCATGCCGCAAATAAGCGGGATCGATAAGACCGGCGTCCACAGCCTTGAAAATCGCAAATGCGACAAGCGCCGTGCCCGAGCTTTCAAGGTAGGTTTCGCGATTGTCGAGAACGGTGTGCCACAAGCCGCTTTCGTCCTGCCCGGTTGCGATGCCGTGGACATGCTTTCGGAAATGTTCGAGCAGTCGCGCGCGAGACTCCGCGTCGTAGTTGTTCGGCAGCGCTTCCAGCAATATCGCATTAGCGGCCAGCGCCCATGCGTTTCCTCTCAGCCAATGGTCGGTGTTCGTCTTGTTTTTTGTTTCATCCCAGTAATGCTTGCACAACCCGGTTTGGGGATCCTGGAGATGACCGTACATGATGAGGGATTGCTTCACCGCTTCGTCCAGATACTTTTCCTCGCCGGTGATTTTGGCGAGTTCGACCAGGAACGGGCACAGCATAAACAGGCTGTCGATCCACATGGACTTGCCGCCCATCGGCCCGAAATGCACCAGCCCTCCGTCGTTGGTGCGTAAAGCTTCTTCGGTAACATAGCGGCCTATACGCTCGGCATGATCGATGTAACGCGACTCCGACGTGGCCCGGTATAATTTTATCAGTAATAACCCCGGCACCACCTGGTCGCTTTTCGAGAGGGTATATCCCCGTTTGATGTGATGATCCGCCCACCTCTTTATGTAGGCAAGATAACGCTTATCGCCGGTAAGCTCGAACATTTCGGCAAGCCCGATCATAAGCACCGCACCGGTCCACTCCCATTCGTAGGACTCCGGCGGTGCTTCACTCATCTTGCCGTCGCTGAGCTTGATCGTTTTGTGCAACAGTTTGGGCAAATGCCCCCGGTTAACCTCGGGCAAGGGGGAAGCGCCCAAACTCAAGACGGGAAGGCAAAGCAGAAAGACAATGATTGCGCTTATCCTTTTCACATCCATGAAACACCCCGGAAGAAGAGGTATAAGCTTTGAACCGGCGTGCCTGAAATACGCAACATTAATGCCGGTAAACATGAACCCATCAGTGTTTGAAGGCTCGACGATCAATATTTCTATTTGATATTGGGGCCATGCGTTTTCCAGAATTCGCACTTTTCGACTATATCCGTCTGCTCGACGCGCTGAGGCAAGTCGAGGATCATTCGTTTCCTTTCGGCCCGGTCGTAGACGGGCCATTTCAACAGATTCGGTCCGTTGGGGTCGGCGTTTACGGCAAAGTTCGTCCAATAGCTCATCATGGCGTTTACCAACGGCCGCGCCCGTTTCCTCTGTCCGCCCGAATATAGCGACTTGACGTATGGGCGATCAAGACCGTCGAAAATGAATGGGATTTCCAAACCGTGAGCGGCGTCCAACAGGTTGGATAAACGATGATCGTCGTAATCGAAGCGATAATAGTAAGTCGGCCGGTGATCGGCGGAAGCCTCTGCCGCATCGAAGCACTTGCACCCCAGCACCAGATCGCCTTTCGCATCAATCAATGCCTCAATCGAGCGGCTGTATTTTCGGTATGGGTAAAGTTTTTCAAAGAGCGGCAACAATGTTTCTCCGAGAGATTTTCTTAACGCTTTTTTTACCTTTGATTTTCTCGTCATTCTGTAGAAATAGCTGGTGTTGAGTGCAAACAGTTTGCCTTCAAATCGATTCGTTCCGACCATTAACGGTACCTTGTTGTATCTGCCACTTTTCAAGGCTTTGATCGGAGTTTCATTCAACACCCAGCCGTCTTCGTGCGGCGCCCAGACGTTATCCAAGTGTTTCAAGCCGATGTTGTCCATATCTTCCCATCGATTGCCCACGATTTTGACGATTTTATCCGCCGGTTTTGAGCGCATGCATGAGAGAACTTCTTCGGCCGAGCAACCGAGTTGTTCGGCGAATTCGTCTCCATCGGCAAACCCTTTTTCCATGGTCAACGTGGTATCGCATCCGCCGCTTTGAATGATAGCTTGATTAAAAAGCCCCCTCGCAAGCGGCGAGGCCAGCAGATTGCAGACGCTCCAACCTCCGGCGGATTCGCCGAATATCGTGACGTTGTTCGGGTCGCCGCCGAACGCTATGATGTTCTCCCTGATCCATGCGAGCGCAGCGATCTGGTCGAGCAGGCCGTAGTTGCCGGAACTGCCGCGAGGGTTTTCTTTCGACAGATCGCGGTGAGCCAAAAATCCGAAAGCGGCAAGCCGGTAGTTGAAGCTTACTACCAGCACGCCCTTTTGGGCCGCAAGCTTGTCGCCGTTGTACATGGGCTCGCTTCCCGATCCGGCGGTCAATCCGCCGCCGTGAATCCATACCATTACCGGCAATAACTTGCTTTTTTTCGTCCTCCAGATGTTGATATGCAGGCAGTCCTCGCTCTGCTCGGGTTTATAACCTCCCTTGGCGAAAAACGGAACGCCCATACCTACCTGGCTGCATTCCGGCCCGAAATCGGTCGCCTCAAAAACTTCGGATCGTTGAGGAGCGCGCTCGGGCGAGCGCCAGCGGCGCTTTCCCACCGGCGGAGCGGCGTATGGAATGCCCTTATAGGCGCAAACTTCCAGTCCCTCAACTTCCATGCCGATCACCGGCCCTTCAGTGGTGCGTATCGGCACCCGGCACACTTCCTCCGCAAACGCCGCCGATATCCACAACGTCACAAAAACCGCAATCAAACCGAGTAATCGAAAATCCTTTCTCATGGTTTTATTTCTCCCTTTATTTGGCAGTAAAAATTCAGCTATACATCCTGGCAATCAATCAGGATTTTTGAATGTCCCGTTTCCTTTAACGATTTGAAGGCTCCGTCGATCTCGCCGAGCGGTATCACGTCGCTGATAATTATTTCGGGATCGACGGCCCCTCTGGCTAAAAGCTTAAGACTGTCGGCGAATTCGCGAAAATTGTACCCGAAACCGAAATTGAGTTGGACTTCTTTCATAATGCACACGGGAGGTATCAGGTTCGCGCTGCCTAAATGGACTCCCAGCACCAGCACCTGCCCGCGTGTGCCTACGATTGAAGCGGCGCTTTGCGTTGAAGATTCGGTACCGGCGCAGTCGATTACATAATCCGGCGCGCGCCCGGCCATTTGCCGGATCGCAATACCGGGATCGTTAGCCGTCGGATCAATAACCGCATCCGCTCCCGCCGCCTCGGCTTTATCCGCGCGGTATTTATCCGGCTCGGAAACATAAATACCTGCCGCGCCCGCCATTTTCAGCGCGTAAATACACAGCAAGCCAATCGGCCCCGCCCCCATTATCAGTCCGACAGAACCGATTTTAGAATCCAGCATGTTAACTCCGTGCACCGCCACTGCCCACGGCTCGGTCAACGCGGCCGTCTTCATATCCAACCCTTCCGGAACCCTGAACAGCATCGATGACTTTACCAGCATGTATTGTCCGAACCCGCCGGGGTTTGCTCCCAGCCCATAGCTGCGCTTACCCGCGTCATTGCAAAGCTGGACATGTCCGTTTCTGCACGGTTCGCAGGATAAACAGGGATTATAGGGGATGACCACCGCCGGGTCTCCCTCGTTCCAGTCCTCCACACCGTCGCCGATTGTCTCGACATGGCCCGACTGTTCATGACCGATAATACTCCCTGCCGGCAGCACACCCGCTTCCAACAAATGGATATCCGAGCCGCAGATTCCGCAGTAAGCTATTTTGACGACCACTTCCCCCCGACCGGGTTCGGGGGTCGGGCATTCGGACACCTCCAAATCGGCCCCGGGCTTAACAAAAGCGGCTTTCATATTTTTCCCTTTCATTCGACAGTATTCGAGTTTATGTATATTATTTCCGTAACTGCTCCTCGATGTTTTTGAGTGCCGGTTCCACCTCTTTCACCATATTATCGATAATTTCCTTCACGTTTTCGATCTTGTTTATCATGCCCACAACAACTCCCGCCATCACTCCCGGCAGTATTTCTTCCTTCAGCATTCGTCCTTGAGCCGGTCCTCTCGGCACCACCAGAGTGTCGGTGTCTCTAGCCTTGATAATAGCGTTTTTCCACTCTTCATTGGCATCGCATTCCGGCGTGGCAATAAACCTGGTGCCCATCTGCACGCCCTGCGCACCGAACGCCATCGCGGCGATGAGTCCCCTCGCATCCGCGATCCCACCCGCAGCCACCACCGGCGCCTTCACCGCATTCACCGCCGCAGGAACCAGCACCGTAGTCGACACCCGATCCCTGGCCACCATACCACCGCTCTCTCCACCCTCCGCAACAATAGCATCCACCCCCAGATCTCCCACCTTCCGGGCCTGATCGATGGACGCCACCACATGCATGATCTTCATACCCGCCGCTCTCAAAGTCTCCATGACGCTCGCCGGGTTCCCCGCTGCCGTGACCACTACCGGTACCCTTTCATCTATGATTATGTTGATTCTCTTTTCGAGTTCGTTCACATGCATGGGCAGGTTTACGGCATAGGGCTTTTCGGTCGACTCCTTCGTCTTCTTGATTTGCTCGTGCCAGTCATCGACGTTAACACGCTGGCCGAGTGTGCCCAGACCACCGGCGTTTGATACGGCCGCCACCAGTTCGGCGCCTGCTATATGCATCATCCCGCCCTGAATTATCGGGTATTCGATCCCAAGCATTTGTGTAAGCTTGTTTTGCATTCTTACCTCCTGCATTGCAACGTGGATTTAATTATGGGGTTAGGTTTTCATTTTTCCGCCACATTCAACGGTCTGTTACTTTACCACATCATGGAATAAAACGTCAAAATACCGGCAAGAGCGCCGGCGCTACGTAACGCCGCCTCCGCATGGACAGTCTATAGACAATGGGCTTAAGCCCATTGTCAGCACATACGGGCGCCACATTTCGCAGTAACCTGCATACGCATACTTGGCAATACAGTGTAGATAAGGTTATGATCAATCCTAGATTGTGCGGTAAAAAACCGAAAAATAAACTTGGCCTGACGGTACCATGCTGACATAATTGAATAAAACGCGATGTTCGGGAGAAAATACGATGCATGATGCCGGTGAAGCTGAAAAAGGGGTGATCAAGCCGGAAATTAACCGCTTGATTATGATCGATTTCAAGGGACCGAAGATTATTTCTGATGCGAGTGTGCTTATGCTTCGTGAAATTTCTGAGAGGGATCAATGCCTCTGTTTTTTCCCGTTAGTTATTGCAGAAAAAACGCTTATGACTTATCTGGCGGGTGAAATGACGCTTGATCAAGTTTGCCAAACCGCAGATGCGGCTTATAATTGTCTGAAAGGGCGGCTTGCCGCATAATTCCAGTTGTTATTATTTACCGACTGAAGGGTATTTGAATGAAGCGAATTTATTTGGGCATATTTCTAATTTCAATCTCCGCTCTATCTCTGGAAGTTACGCTTACTCGGATCATTTCAGTGAA